>JAJRQP010000075.1 GCA_024280195.1 Bacteroidota bacterium
GATATTTGTAAAACACAACCCAACAGCATAGAGAAAACAAAAAAGATGGCCATTTTCTTCTTCTTAAAAAGAACAAAGGCATCTAATCCAAATTGTTGTGCAAGCGTTTTTTTATCAGAAGACTTTGAAGGTGGTACAGCAGGTAAGGTGAAAGCGTAGATTCCTAAAACAATTGAGGCAACAGCACTTACATAAAACTGATTCGGTGTGATGCCCCAGTCTGATAAATCAACAAACCAAACGGCAAGAATAAAACCGACCGTTCCCCAAACACGAATCGGTGGAAATACTTTAACAATGTCAAATTTTTCTTTTTCTAAAACAGCATAAGATACTGCATTATCTAAAGCGATAGTTGGCATGTAAAACATAGAGACTAAAAATATAATAGGGTAGAATGATGCAAAGTCTGTCACATTTGCAAGCGCAATAAGGCATCCTCCTAAAATTAGATGACTGATTCCAAGAACTCTTTCGGCGTTCATCCATTTGTCAGCAACAATTCCTAAAATAGCAGGCATAAATAAAGAGGCAAACCCCATTGTTCCGTATGCTGCTCCAATTTGCAAGCCAGAGAAACCTAATGTAACGTACATATAACTACCCGCAGACAGTAACCATGCTCCCCACGCAAAGAATTGCAAAAAATTTAAAATCTTCAATTTTAATTTGGTTCCCATAGTTGTAGTTTAATTAGTATTCGTTGCAAAAAAAAAAGCTAGTTATGCCTTTCTTTTCTTTATCTCATCGCGAATTTTTGATGCCAATTCGTAATCTTCGTTCTCAATAGCTGTTGATAGTTGTTCTTCTAAATCCTCAATACTTTGAGATTCAATCGTTTCTTTTTCTTCCGGTGCCTCTGTCAATTCACTCATGAATTCATCTTCTTCCATTTCAGTTTCGTCGAGTAAAATACCTGCACTTGCTAAAATATCTTCTGACGTGTAAATAGGACATTCAAAGCGAACACCGATAGCAATCGCATCAGATGTTCTTGCGTCAATCTCTGTGATTTCACCCTCTTTCTCACAAATTAATTTAGAATAAAAAATTCCTTCTTCTAACTTATAAATGAGTACCTCTATCACCTTAATAGAATAAGCAACAGCGAAATTCTTGAATAAATCGTGAGTTAATGGACGGGTAGGAGTCATTTTCTCTAACTCAATGGCAATTGCTTGCGCTTCAAAACCACCAATGATTATTGGTAATCTTCTACTGCCCTCAGTTTCAGATAAAACCAGTGCATATGCGCCAGATTGAGTTTGGCTGTAAGATAATCCTACGATTTCTAGTTTTATTTTGTCCATTCAGGTCATGTTTAAAATAATTGGGGAAGCGAAAAATTGCCTCCCCAAATAATTCTTATAGGATAAAATTAATATTTATCTGCAATAATTCTAATTAGAAGCCTTAAATTTCTTTACAGCTTCCGTTAATCTTGGAATAACTTCAAACGCATCTCCTAAAACTCCGTAGTCCGCAGCTTTAAAAAATGGAGCTTCAGCATCAGTGTTTACAACAACAATTACTTTAGATCCATTAACGCCTGCTAGATGTTGAATAGCACCAGAAATTCCAGCAGCAATGTATAAATTTGGACGAATAGCAACGCCTGTTTGTCCAACATGCTCATGGTGAGGTCTCCAACCAATATCTGCAACAGGACGAGAACATGCAGTTGCAGCGCCTAATTCTTTTGCAAGATCTTCAATCATTCCCCAGTTCTCAGGACCTTTCAGTCCTCTACCTGCCGAAACTACTAATTCTGCTTCTGGTAATGGAATCTCTCCTTCTGGTTTTTTTGTTTCAAGCAATTTAATTTTTGCCTCCCCTGCGTTTCCATTAAATTCTTCTACAGAACATGCAGAACCTGTTTGCTCTGGCTGAATACTGTTAGGAAGTAAAGAAATTATTTTCTTATCAGAATTAATTTTTACATTTCCAAAAGCTTTACCTGAGAACACGTTTACTTTAACTGTGTCTCCTTCTGGAATTGCAATAGCTCCAGAAATCAATCCTGCTTTTAAGCGTACAGATAATCTTGGTGCAACAGACTTTGCAACAATTTCATTGGAGAAGACAACTGTGTTAGCACCAGTCGATTCAACTGCGTTAGCAATGACTCTCGTTAATTGTTGAGCATCATCCGTAGCAACACTTCTATCAACCAAAACTTTGGATGCTCCATACTCTCCAGCAGTTGCTAATACTGAATCATCTGCATTCCCTGTGGTGATAGCGATAACTTCTTGTCCTAATTTCTTTGCGTAGGTAATGGCCTCGTATGCATTTTTTGCAATACCATTACGACTATTTATATATACTAATGTTGACATAATTTTCTTTTAAATAACTTTTGCTTCTTGGTGTAATAAGGCAACTAATTCATCCATATTTTCTGGATCAATCATTTTACATGCACTCTTGGCTGGTGGCATCGTGTAATTGTTGAAAGAAGTTAATTTCTCAACTTCTATCGGAGCAACAACATTTAACGGCTTTGTTCTCGCCGCCATAATACCTCTCATATTTGGAATTCTTTGTTCTGCCATTCCTTTTGCACATGAAACAACAGCTGGTAATTCAACTTCAATAATTTGAATACCTCCTACGATTTCTGTTTCCAATGTTGCAGTCATTCCGTCGATGTCCATTTTTGAAGCTAAAGAAACGAATGGTAAATCCATTGCTTCAGAAATCATTCCTCCTACTTGAGACCCGTTGTAATTGATAGTCTCTTTACCCGTCATTACCAATTCAAAACCGTTCTCTTTAGCATGGTTGGCAATTTGCATAGAAACAAAATAAGCATCGGTTGGCTCAGCATCAATTCTAACAGCATCATCAGCACCAATTGCCAGTGCTTTTCTAATAACAGCATCGTCAGGAGCAGTTCCAACAGTAATGACTGTAACTGTTCCTCCATTAGCTTCTTTTAATTCAAGTGCCCTAACAAGTGCATACCACTCATCGTATGGATTGATAATATATTGAACTCCATTCTCATCAAACTTTGTGTCGCCATCTGTAAAGGCAATTTTTGAAGTTGTATCTGGAGATTTACTTATACAAACAAGTATCTTCATAAGGATATTTTTTTACTTTTTTTATCGGCTACGAATTTAGCAAAATCTTCTCAATTTGAATACCATTTTTCGGACAAATATTTATATGTACGCATAGATTGTTTTTGTTTTTGTTGGAGAATGGAAAAATTGTTTGAAGATGTTTCTTTTTCTCTAAGCTAAAATTGTTACTTTTGGCAACCCATATTTTGAATTTAAATAGAACTTGATATGAAGACAGTACAGTATAGAGAAGCTTTGAATGAGGCAATGTCGGAAGAAATGCGTCGCGACAAATCAGTTTTCCTTTTAGGAGAAGAGGTTGCAGAGTACAACGGAGCTTATAAAGTTTCTCAAGGTATGTTAGATGAGTTCGGTGCTAAAAGAGTCATCGATACTCCAATAGCAGAACTTGGATTTACAGGTATTGCTGTCGGAGCATCAATGAATGGGTTAAGACCAATCGTAGAATTTATGACGTGGAATTTTGCAATCCTTGCTGCTGATCAAATCATCAACAGTGCTGCTAAAATGTTGCAAATGTCTGGAGGTCAATATAGTTGTCCTATCGTTTTTAGAGGAGGGAATGGACAAGCAGGACAGTTGGGAGCTACACATTCTCAAAGTTTTGAAGCGTTTTATGCACATGTTCCTGGTTTAAAGGTTGTTGTCCCTTCGAATCCTGCTGATGCAAAGGGGTTAATGAAAGCAGCAATTAGAGACAATGATCCAGTTGTTGTTTTGGAGTCAGAAAGGTTGTATGGAGTTAAAGGAGAAATTCCAGAAGGAGAATACATTATTCCCATTGGAGTTGCGGAAGTAAAGAAAAAAGGAACAGACGTAACGATTGTTACTTTTGGGAAGATTATAGAAGTAGCTTATCAAACGGCTGAGGTTTTAGAGAAAGAAGGGGTTTCTTGTGAAATCATCGACCTTCGTTCTGTTCGACCAATCGATTACGGGACGGTAGTTGAGTCAATTAAGAAAACTAATCGTTGTGTTGTTTTAGAAGAGTCTTGGCCTTTAGCATCAATTTCTTCAGAGATAGCATATCATTTACAACGTTATGCATTTGATTATTTGGATGCGCCAGTTCAGCGTGTTACACAAACGGATACACCATTCGCATTCTCTCCAACCTTAATAAAGGAAGCGTTGCCAAATGTTGACAGGTTGTCTAAGGCGATAAAAGCTACATTATATAGAAATTAATCCTGCATTATTTGATTTTTTTTATGGTAAAATAGGTACTCGTCTATCTAAATGAAAAGATGTAAACACAGAAATGTGAAAAAACTTATTTTTTTTTACCTATCCCCTTGATTTATAACTTTAATATGCTATCTTTGCACCCCCAAATAGGTTTTTGGGAGAGTTATATTATTAATTAAAGTTAACAAGTATTTTTATGCCAACTATACAACAATTAGTTCGCAAAGGGAGAACAGCGCAGGTAAAGAAGAGTAAATCAGCAGCTCTTGATTCTTGTCCTCAGCGTAAAGGAGTATGTGTAAGAGTTTACACCACTACACCTAAAAAGCCGAATTCGGCAATGCGAAAAGTAGCCAGAGTTCGTCTAACCAACGGTAAGGAAGTGAATGCTTACATCGGAGGTGAAGGTCACAATTTACAAGAACACTCATTAGTATTAGTACGTGGTGGAAGAGTTAAAGATTTGCCAGGTGTACGTTATCACATAGTTCGTGGTGCGGAAGATACTGCTGGAGTAGAAGGTAGAACGCAACGTCGTTCTAAGTATGGAACAAAGAGACCTAAGAAATAGTCCTTTTAAAAAGTTTAAAAGATGAGAAGAAAAAAAGCAAAAAAAATTGCCATCCTTCCGGATCCAAAGTTTAACGATGTTCAAGTAACAAAGTTTGTAAACAACTTAATGTTGGACGGGAAAAAGAGTTTGGCTTTTAGAATATTCTACAACGCAATCGATATGGTTGATGAAAAAGTAGAAGAAGCAACAGGTTTAGAGACTTGGAAAAAAGCATTGACAAACATTACTCCTCCTGTAGAAGTGAAGAGTCGTCGTATTGGTGGTGCAACTTTTCAAATACCTACTCCAGTTAGAGATAGTAGAAAAGAATCATTAGCTATGAAGTGGCTAATTAGTTTTTCCCGTAAGCGTAATGAAAAGACAATGGCTCAGAAATTAGCCTTTGAAATTCTTTCGGCTTCTGAAGAAGAAGGTGCTGCTTACAAGAAAAAAGAAGATACATTAAGAATGGCTGAAGCAAATAAGGCATTCTCACATTTTAGATTCTAAGTTATGGCTAAAAGAGATTTAACATACACACGTAATATTGGGATTATGGCCCATGTAGATGCTGGTAAAACAACAACTACAGAGCGAATTCTATATTACACAGGTATTTCTCATAAGATTGGTGAGGTACATGATGGTGCTGCAACAATGGATTGGATGGAGCAAGAGCAGGAAAGAGGTATTACAATTACTTCTGCTGCAACTACTTGTTTCTGGAAATACAACGACGAAGAGTTTAAAATGAATATCATTGATACTCCTGGTCACGTTGATTTTACAGTTGAAGTTGAGCGTTCATTAAGAGTTTTAGACGGTGCAGTTGCATTGTTTTGTGCTTCTTCAGGTGTTGAGCCGCAGTCTGAAACTGTTTGGAGACAAGCTGATAAGTACAAAGTTCCACGTTTATGTTTCGTTAATAAGATGGACAGAATGGGAGCTGATTTCTTTAAGACTATTGCTGAGATCAAAGAACGTTTAGGAGGTAATCCTGTTCCATTGCAAGTTCCAATTGGATCTGAAGATGAATTCGTTGGAGTTGTGGATTTGATTACAGGAAAAGGAATCACTTGGAATGACGAAGATATGGGAATGACATTTGAAGAAATGGAAATTCCAGAAGATTTGAAAGATACTGTTCAGGAGTACAGAGATTTGTTAATCGAATCGATTGCAGAATCTGATGACGCCTTGATGGAGAAGTTTTTCGAAGATCCAGAGTCGATTACTGTTGATGAAATGATGGCTGCAATTAGAGTTGCAACAATTAATATGACAATTCAACCAGTAATGTGTGGTTCTGCATTTAAGAACAAAGGTGTTCAAACAATGTTGGATGCAGTTATGGCATTTATGCCGTCTCCATTAGATATTGAAGCAATTGAAGGTGTTGATCCAGATACGGAAGAGCCGACAACACGTCAGCCATCTAAAGATGAACCGATGGCAGCATTAGCGTTTAAAATTGCAACAGATCCTTTCGTAGGTCGTTTGTGTTTTGTTAGATGCTATTCAGGGAAAATTGATGCTGGTTCTTATGTGTTTAACACAAGATCTGGTAAGAAAGAACGTATTTCTCGTTTATTTCAAATGCACTCTAATAAGCAAAATTCTATCCCTGTTTTAGAGGCTGGAGATATTGGAGCAGCAGTTGGTTTTAAAGATATTAGAACAGGAGATACTTTATGTGATGAAAAGAACAAAATTGTTCTTGAATCTATGGATTTCCCAGACCCAGTTATTGGTATTGCTATTGAGCCTAAGACTCAAGCAGATATGGATAAATTAGGTATAGGTCTTAATAAGTTATCTGAAGAAGATCCAACTTTCCAAGTTAAAACGGATGAGGATTCAGGACAAACTATTATTTCTGGAATGGGTGAGCTTCACTTAGAGATTTTGATTGAGCGTTTAAAACGTGAATTTAAAGTTGAAGTAAATGAAGGTGCTCCTCAAGTTTCTTACAAAGAGAATATTACGAAAGTAGTTGACCATAGAGAAGTTTACAAGAAACAATCAGGTGGTCGTGGTAAATTCGCAGATATTGTTGTAATAATTTCTCCACAAGATGATCCAGAAAAGACAGGGTTAGAATTTATCAACTCAATTAAGGGTGGTAACGTTCCAAGAGAATTTGTTCCTTCTGTAGAGAAAGGATTCAAAATGTCTATGAAGAATGGTGTTATGGCAGGATTCCCAATGGACGCAATGAAAGTTGAATTGAAAGATGGTTCGTTCCATGCTGTCGATTCAGATGCATTGTCTTTTGAGATTTGTGCTAAGATGGCATTCAAGAATGCATTGAAGCAAGCGGGACCAAAATTGTTAGAACCAATCATGAAGTTAGAGGTGGTGACACCAGAAGCGAACATGGGTGATGTTGTAGCAGATTTGAACCGTCGTAGAGGATTGATGAAAGGAATGGATGATAGAAATGGAGCAAAGGTTGTTAAGGCTGATGTCCCTTTATCAGAAATGTTTGGATACGTAACTACGTTAAGAACAATTTCTTCAGGTAGAGCAAGTTCAACAATGGAATTTTCACACTACGCAGAAGCACCAAGAAATATCGCAGAAGCAGTAGTAGCAAAAGTAAAAGGCGTAACAGCATAATTTTAAGCAGATGAATCAAAGAATTAGAATCAAATTAAAGTCTTACGATCACAATTTAGTTGATAAATCAGCTGAGAAGATTGTAAAAACAGTTAAGTCAACTGGAGCAGTTGTTAGTGGACCAATTCCATTACCAACGCACAAAAGAATTTATACAGTGTTGAAATCACCACACGTTAATAAGAAAGCTAGGGAGCAATTCCAATTGTGTTCTTACAAACGTATGTTGGACATTTATAGCTCTTCTTCAAAAACAGTTGATGCGTTAATGCGTTTGGAACTTCCAAGTGGTGTTGATGTTGAAATTAAGGTATAAGTAAATTAAGTTAAACAAATAAATAGTTAAAGTATGCCAGGAATTATTGGTAGAAAAATCGGAATGACTAGCATCTACAGTGCCGAGGGTAAAGCAATGCCATGCACAGTGATAGAAGCGGGTCCTTGTGTCGTAACTCAAGTTAAGACACAAGACAGAGATGGTTACGAGGCTGTTCAGTTAGGATTTGGAGATCGTAAAGAAAAAAACACTCCAAACTCTATGAAAGGTCACTTTAAAAAAGCTAAAACTGAGCCTAAGGCGAAGTTGGCAGAATTTAAAGGCTTCGATGAGGCTAATCTCGGTGATGTTATTAACGTTGAAATCTTCGAGGAAGGAGAATTCGTTAGTGTAGCAGGAACTTCAAAAGGTAAGGGTTTCCAAGGTGTTGTCAAGAGACATGGCTTCGGCGGTGTTGGACAGGCAACTCACGGTCAACACAACAGGTTGCGTGCTCCAGGGTCAATTGGTGCAGCATCTTATCCAGCTCGTGTATTCAAAGGAATGCGAATGGGTGGACAAATGGGTAACGAACGTGTAACCATGGAAAACTTGCAGATATTGAAAGTAATAGCTGATAAAAATTTAATCGTTGTTAAAGGATCTGTTCCTGGACACAAAGGTTCAACCGTAATAATTGAGAAGTAATGAAAATTAAAGTAACTAGTGCAAAAGGTGCAGCTACTTCAAAAGAAGTTAGCTTGTCAAAAGAAGTTTTCGGTATTGAGCCAAACGATCATGCAATCTACTTAGATGTTAAGCAACACTTGGCAAATCGTCGTCAAGGAACGCATAAAGCAAAAGAGAGAGCAGAAATATCAGGTTCTACTAGAAAAATTAAGAAACAGAAAGGTACGGGTGGTGCTCGTGCAGGTTCTATTAAGTCAGGTACACGTAGAGGTGGTGGACGTATTTTTGGACCTCGTCCAAGAAACTACCACTTCAAGTTGAATATCAAAACAAAAAGATTGGCTAGAAAGTCTGCTTTTTCTTACAAAGCAAAAGCAAAAGACATTATGGTAATCGATGATCCTAAGTTTGATGCAATCAAAACAAAAGATTTCGAAACGCTAGTAGCAAATTTAAAGCTTGATAACAACAAAGTGTTGATGATTTTAGGAGAGAAAAATGATAACGTATATCTTTCTTCTCGTAACCTTAAGAAAATAAAAGTCGTAACAGCTGATTCAGTTAATACATATGATGTATTAAATGCACAAAAAGTTGTAATGACATCAAGTTCAATTGAAGTAATCGAAAAGATTCTAAACTAATTGGAAAATGAAGACAATAATTAAAAAGCCGATCATAACAGAAAAAGCAACGGGTCTAAGCGAGACTTTTAACCGTTTCTCATTTGTTGTAGATCCACAGGCAAATAAGATTGAAATTAAAAAGGCTGTCGAGAAGATGTATGGAGTTCAGATTACTGAAGTTCGGACCATGAATTATGGCGGTGGGAAATCCTCTACGAAATATACGAATAGAGGTATCGTTGAGCAAAAAAGTAAAAAATGGAAAAAAGCCATTGTTACTGTTGCAGATGGAGAGACGATTGATTTATTTAATAACTTTTAATCA
>JAJRQP010000007.1 GCA_024280195.1 Bacteroidota bacterium
AGCTTCACATTGCTAAATTCTTCATCTTTATCTACGATAATAGCATCACCTCTTCTTTGAGGAACTTCAACAGGAACTATTTCATCATTAAATTTTCCTGCATCCCAAGCCGCAGCAGAACGTTTATATGATTCTATTGCGAAATTATCTTGATCTTCTCTTGTGATTCCATACTCCGTTGCACAGTTGTCTGCACAAACTCCCATATGAACCTTGTTGTATACGTCTGTAAGACCATCTTTAACAAGACCGTCTATCATTTTTACATCTCCTAGTTTTGTTGCTTTTCTAGCGTTGTAGTAATGAGGAACCATGCTCATATTCTCCATTCCTCCTGCAATAACGACATCATTATCACCGCAAAGAATAGATTGAGTAGCTAAACTAAGAGCTTTCATACCTGATGCACACACTTTATTGATTGTTGTACAAGGAACATCATTTGTAATTCCAGCAAAAATAGCTGCTTGCCTAGCAGGGGCCTGACCTAAATTTGCTTGGAGAACATTACCCATGAATACTTCTTCAATTTTATCTGCAGATATCCCTGCCTTTTCCATTGCTCCTTTTATTGCAGTTGCTCCTAGTTGAGTAGCTGGAACAGATGATAAAGCTCCACCGAAACTTCCCATCGGAGTTCTTACTGCCGATACGATATATACTTCTTTGCTCATAATATAGTTTGATTTTATGTTCATCAAAAATAGTGATTTATTGACGAAATAAAATGCTTTTTTACAAAATTGTAGACTCTACGGTAAGTTTGCTCTACCAAATACTAAATTTTAGTTAAAACCAATAGAATATTAATCACTTGTTTATATTTGCAAAAAAAATAATTATGAAAAAAATAATTTTAGTAGCCATTGCAATTTGTCTTTTAAATATCAGCTTTTCACAGACAGATTCAGTTCCTACACCTGTAGACCCAAATTGGAAGTTGCAAAGCATATATGGTTTAAATGGAACGCAATCTTCATTTGTAAACTGGAATGCAGGTGGACGTAATAACATTTCTATTCTTGGTTATATTTCTGCATCTGCAAACTATAAGAAAAACACATTAAAGTGGGACAACACATTGGACTTAGCATTGGGTGGAATTCAATACATTGGGGTAGGTGCGCCAAAACAACTTCAAAAAACAGATGATAAGATTGATTTCTCTACAAATGTAGGTTTAAGAATGAAAGAACATTGGTATTATTCTTTACTAGGCTCGTTTAAAACTCAATTCTTGGATGGATACGCTTATCCTAATGATTCAATAAGATTATCAGGTATGATGGCTCCAGGTTATGCAACTCTTGCATTGGGTATTGAGTACAAGCCAAATGACAACTTCATGGCATTCTTTTCTCCATTGGCAACAAAAATGACTTTCGTTCAAATTCAACATTTAGCGGATGCCGGTGCTTTTGGAGTTGATAAAGCAGAGTATGATTTGTTGGGAAATGTTATTTCAAACGGTAAAAGATTTAGAGGTGAGTTTGGTGCATATTTTAAAATGACATACAATAAAGACTTAGCAAAGAATATCAATTTGAAAACGAAACTGGAACTTTTCTCAAATTATGCAAATAATCCACAAAACATTGATGTTAATGCTGATGTCTTGTTCAGTTTTAAAATAAATAATTGGATGTCTGCTTCTTTAAATTGGACGTTAATATACGATGATGATATAGACATCAGAGATGTCAAAGGAAATGTAGGGCCACGAACTCAATTTAAGTCAGTACTTGGACTTGGTATTTCTTATACAATGAGAAATTTTAAGGTTAAAAAATAGACAAGATTACCTGATTAGAATTATGAATTATGAATTATTGAAGTAGTCTTCTGACGGATCATGAGCTTCAATAATTCATAATTCATAATCCTAACACTTGCCAACTTCAGAATCCAAGCAAACATCTGCATCATTTCCCAATGAGTTTGTTATTTTTGATGCTGATGAATATTTTTTCAGACATATCTCTTTGGTGGGTAATTCCAATTGCAATCATTTCACTTGTGATTTCTTTTTTCTTTTATAAGAATCAAAAACAAGTCAACGAGATTAGCAGGCTGAAGAAGAGCTTATTGATAGGCTTGAGAGCAATTTCTTTGTTTATCCTCCTGGTTTTTTTACTCGGATTAATCATTGAACACAAAGAATATAAAACGGAAAAACCGATCTTTATTACGTTGATTGATAATTCTTCTTCTATGTTGAATTATAAAGATAGTAGTAAGGTTAAGAAATCCGTTAAGAATTTTCAGCAACAATTAGAGGAGAAATACAAAGACCGCTTTGACCTTGAAACATTATCTATTGGAGAAGAGGTAACAGCGGATAGCATTACTTTTTCTGGGAGTCAATCAAATTTAGAAAAGGGGTTTGACTATATCTACAACTTATATTACAACCGTAATATTGGTGGAATCTGTTTAATAAGTGATGGTAATTTTACTTCGGGAATGAATCCAATCTATACTGCGGAAAAAATTAACTTAACTCCTGTTTTTACTGTTGGAGTAGGGGATACGGTTGTTAAACAAGATCATTTTATACGTAACGTAGCTGTAAACGACATTGCTTTTTTTAAGAACAGTTTTCCAATAGAAATTGACATTGAAGCTCATAAAATGGGAGTAACGTCCAGTGTTGTGTCTATTTGGAGAAATGGCAAACAAATCAAAGAAGAAAAAATTAAGTACGAAGATGGTTATCTCGATTTTAAGCATGTGAGTTTTGAAGTAGAGGCTAACCAAATTGGTTTTATTGAATACGTAGTAAGAATAGAAGAGAGGGTGAATGAATCTTCTGTTGAGAACAATGTGCATCGTTTTTATGTCGAGGTGATTGATTCACGAAACAAGGTTCTTATTCTTGCAAATGCACCGCATCCTGATTTATCGGCTATTCGACAAGAGCTAGAGAAGGATGAAAACATGGAGATTGAATCAAAATTAATCAATGATTTTGATGGGAGGATTAAAGAGTACGCTTTAGTTATTCTGCATAATCCAAATTCTGTTTCTGCTTCACTAATAAATCAACTTCAGAATGCAGATGTTTCGGTGTTGTATTGTGTTACTTCTCAAACTAATTCAAGTGCATTGAGCAAGCTTAACATAGGATTATCTTATCCTAATGGGACAAGGACAGATGAAGTTCAAGCATCTTTGAGTTCAGGTTTTCAACTGTTTGAAATATCAGATGGACTGAAAACTTCAATTAAGAAATGGCCACCGTTAACGGTGAAGTTTGGGAAGATTAAATCTAATTCGGGCAGTACATTAATTAGTCAACAAGTTGGACCAGTAAAGAAAGAGGATCCCATTCTTTATTTTGGAAAAAAAAATCGATCTAAATTTGGTGTTTTTATTGGAGAAGGTCTGTGGCGTTGGAAATTATCAGAATATGCTCACTCTAAATCAACAAAGAATTTTAATGAATTGATCCAGAAAACAGTTCAATATTTAACGGTAAAGAGAAATACCGATCCTTTGAGGATCAACTTCCCGAATCGTTTTACAACTAGTGACGAAGTGATTGTCAACGCATCCTTTTACAATTCTTCATTTGAAGCAATTATAGAACCAACTATTAGTTTACTACTCACAAATAGTAAAGGAGATAAGTTGAATTATGAATTTGCTAAAAACAACAAAGATTACCTTTTGTCATTAGGTAAATTGAATGAAGGCAAATACGAATGGAAAGCATCTACAAAGTTCAATGGAAAGTCTTACCTCAAAGAAGGTGTCTTTATAGTGGATGATGTTTCTTTGGAAGCAATGAGTTCTCATGCAAATCATAATTTATTGCATCAGATAGCCAACAAAACTAATGGGCAATTTTATGAATTTAAAAACATCAACTCACTCTTTGATCAATTAGAAACTAGAAAAGACATCGTCAATGTAACTTATGAAGAATCAGCCTTTGACGATTTAATTGATTGGAAATGGCTTTTTGCACTAGTTGCTATGCTTCTGAGTGTAGAATGG
>JAJRQP010000076.1 GCA_024280195.1 Bacteroidota bacterium
TAGCTGAGCGTTTAGAAGTAATCGAAGAATTACGCGTGGCAATAGTTTCTGTAACCGAAGAAGAGTTGGAGCGTTTCAATCATATCAAAGGAGATACAGAAGGATTAGTAAACGTTGCTCTTTCTATGGAAGGAGTAGATGCTGCGGTCTTTTTTAGAGAAAGTGGAGACATGGTTAAAATATCATTTCGTTCTAAAGGTGATATTGCAGTTAATGTACTTGCTGGAGATCACTTTAACGGTGGTGGACATAAAAATGCATCAGGTGGAGCATCCTTTGTGAGTTTAGATGAAACAATTAATAAATTTAAAGAAGTAGCACCCAATTATTTTAAATGAGAACACTCGTAATTGCCATATTGATCTTATTTTCTGCTTGTTCAGAAGAAGTTGAAAAAGTGAACCCAGACGTGAATTGGACGAAACAAAATTCAACTGATTTGAACAAGGAAATTGCCATTCAAGAAGAAATAGATATTAAAATTTTCTTGGAAGCGCATCGAAAATGGCAAATGACCGAAACAGGTTCAGGGTTGCAAATTTTTATTTATGAGAAAGGCGATATAGATACCGTTTATTCTCCAAGACCTGGAAATGTAGTAGAAATAGAATACGAAATTGCCTTATTGGATGGTACCGTTTGCGACAAAACTGAGGACGATGAATACATTGACTTAAAAGTTGACAGAAGCGATATTGAATCAGGAGTGCAAGAAGCAATAAAGTTGATGAAAATCAATGATCGAGCAAAATTAATCATCCCAAGTCACCTAGGACACGGACTGATGGGAGATAGTCAGAACATTCCTCCTCTGACAACGTTGGTGGTCGATGTTCACTTATTAAACATTAAATAAATGAGAATTAAATTAAGTTTTATAGCAGTCACTTTAGTACTTTTTACGAGTTGCGATACAACAGCAGTAAAGAATGCTAGTGAACTAGAAACAGAAAAAAAATCGCAAGATGTTGATTCTGTTCAAGTCAATGTGTTGGACAAACCTGCAATAGCAATAGATAAAGAAGAGTTAGGTAATGGAATCATTATCAAATGGATAGAGCATGGAAAAGGAGAGGTTGTTGCAAAAGGAGATATGATTAAAATTGATTATAAAGTCTTTCTGAAAGATAACAAAGTAGTGGATGGTAATCATTTATTAAACAAGTCAAGTATTCCTTTTATGGTTGGTTTTCAAATGCAAACCAAAGGTTGGGACATCGCGCTTCAAAAGTTAAAGGTGGGAGATTATGCTGAAATTTATATTCCTAGCGAGTTGGCGCGAGGAGAGAAGGGAATCAAAGGTTTAATCCCTCCGAATGCAGATAATATTCTCAAAATTAGAATCATTGAAAAAACAAAACCAACTAGAGAGGTTGACGGGAATAAAGTGTGGGTTTTTGAAGAGAATTCTAAGAATGAATTAGCGTTTAATGAGAATGAAGAAATTTTGTTTCATGCAATGGTTTCTACGCCAACTAATTCTTTGTATGTGAATACATATCGATCGGGTGAACCTTTTAAATTACGTTTAAATGATAGCGGAACAGTTCCAGGATTGAAAAAAGCGTTAATTAATGCTAAAAAATCAGACAGGATGTTTGTTCTAGTTCCATCTACTGAAGCCTATGGTAGCAAAGGGTATTTGGATGTTGTTAAGCCAAACGAAGACTTATTTTACAACCTCCTTGTAATGGATGTTACAAAAATATAACAACTGATTTATTAACTTTGCAAACAGATTAAACTAGAACATAAATATGCGCTTTCTCCTCCTTCTAATTCTTGCTCTAAGTGTGAGCACGTCAATAGGTCAAAAATTGATCGAAACGCTAGAGACTCCAAATGGTAAAATGCTTATTTATTCTAACCGAACTTGGATTTTTGAAGAGGATTTGAATTTTGATGGAATATTAAATCAAGATCTTCATTCTCAAATATCTGAAGATTCTTCATTGAACTATATTCAATCTTGGGATACGGAGGTTTGTTATACTTCGCAATTAAAGAATGATGTCAATAAGTTAAAAGACACAATTTGGTTATGTGTTCAAGATAGCTCCAGTGATGAGTTCGTAATGCCTTTTGATGGCGTAGTGACTTCTAGATTTGGATGGAGAAGAGGACGGAATCACAACGGAACTGATATTGATTTGGTGACAGGAGATACCGTAAGGTCTGCTTGGTCAGGGAAAGTTCGATACGCAAAATATAACAAAAGTGGTTTTGGTAACTTAGTCGTTGTGCGACATCATAATGGTTTAGAAACATTCTACGCGCACCTTGACAAGCATTTAGTCGTGCCGAATCAGGAAGTTAAAGCTGGAGAACCTTTGGGATTAGGAGGAAATACGGGGCATTCTTCGGGTTCTCATTTACACTTTGAGGTTAGATTCTATGATATACCAATGAATCCAGAAAAAATCATTGATTTTAAAACGAAAAAAGTCAAAGACGAGAATTTATTAGTGCATCGAGGAATTTTTAGAGCAGGTTCAAGCTCTTCAAGTACTGCTTCAACGTCTTCGGGGAGCAAGAAGTATCATAGAGTGAGATCTGGAGATACATTAGGTTCTATTGCAAGAAGAAATAGGACATCAGTTTCACGCTTATGTCGATTAAATGGAATCCGTCCAACAACAATTTTGCAAATTGGGCGTAATATTAGGGTTCGTTAACAGTCATTAATAGTTATTTCTATTACTTTTGCTTTCAATGAAAAAATATTCAATTCTTATTATTCTTTTTGCGGTACTTGTTTTGTCAAGTTGCTCGAGCTATAATAAAATACTAAAGTCAGATGATTACGCTGCTAAGTTCGATATGGCGAATGAGTTATATGACGGTGGACACGAAGTTAAATCGATTGCTCTATATGAGCAAGTTTATCAACGCTTACCAAAAACTCCAGAGGGAGAAGTTTCTTATTTTAGAATAGGTAAAGCTTACTATGTTGGTGATGATCCATATATGGCAGGCTATTATTTAAACATGTTTTCAAAACGATTTGCTGCAAGTCCTAAAGCGGAAGAAGCACTCTTTTTAGCAGCTCTTTGTGGAGTAGCAGAATCGCCGACTTCTTCGTTGGATCAAAATGCAACTGAATTAGCTATCTCAGATTTGCAAACGTTTATTGATAGATTTCCTAATTCTAACTTAGTAGATTCTAGCAATCATATCATCGATAGGTTGAGATTTAAGCTAGAGCAAAAAGCATACGATGCTGTTAAGTTATATGATAAGACAGAGTATTATAGAGCAGCTGTAAGTGCAGCAGTGACTTTTAATGAAGATTTTCCAAGAACAAAATTCAAGGAGGAAGTGAACTACTTAATGGTTAAAAATTCCTACTTCTTAGCAAAAAATAGTGTTAAGAGCAAAAAAATGGAAAGAATAGACAATACTATTGAAAGATATCGTACTTTTGTAGTTGAATTTCCTGATTCTAAATACCTAAATCTAGTAACAAGGTACAATGATCAGATTTTGAAAGATAAAGAAGTTTTTATTGAAGAAAGTAATTTATAGACATGGATTTTAAGAATAGCACAGCAGAAAAAACAACAATCACTCGTAATACTGACGAGATGGAAGTAAACACAGGCAATATTTATGAGTCAATTGTAATGATGTCTAAACGATCAAATCAATTAAGTGTTGAGTTGAAAGAAGAGTTGACTTCAAAATTGGCTGAATTTGCTTCTACAACAGATAACTTAGAAGAGATTTTTGAAAACAGAGAGCAAATTGAAATTTCTCGTTTTTATGAAAGACTTCCAAAGACAGTTGCTATTGCAATGCAAGAATTATTGAAAGATAATATCTATGCTAGAATGCCAGAAGATTCTTCTGAAAAATAGATTCTTATTACAACTAATTTAACGAAATCAATTTATGCGAGGTAAACGCATTCTTCTTGGAATAACTGGAGGGATTGCAGCCTATAAAATCGCATTTCTTATACGTTTATTGAAAAAAAAAGGAGCAGATGTGAAATGCATTATGACTCCTTCTGCGGTGGACTTTATCAGTCCACTTGTAGTTTCTACTCTTTCTAATAATCCTGTTGGAATTGAGTTCTGGAACAAACAAAATGGAACTTGGAATAACCATGTCGAATATGGATTGTGGGCAGATTTGTTTGTCATCGCCCCATTAACTGCAAATACATTGAGTAAGATGGCAAACGGATCTTGCGATAATCTTTTGTTGGCAACTTACTTATCGATGAAGACGAAGACCATCGTTGCTCCAGCAATGGATTTAGATATGTACGCCCATCCAACTACGCAAAGAAATTTAGAGCAGCTTACAAAAGATGGTGTTCAAATCATTCCAGTAGAATCAGGAGAATTAGCAAGCGGCTTATCTGGAGAAGGAAGAATGGCTGAACCTGAAACAATTTTTGAATACATAGAGAACATTGTGGGAGCTTCCAATGATGATTTTTTAGGAAAGAAAGTAATAATTACTGCCGGACCAACTTACGAAGCACTTGATCCTGTTCGATTTATCGGAAATCACTCAAGTGGTAAAATGGGCTTCAGAATAGCAGAAGAATTTCTAGCAAGAGGAGCAAAGGTTACGCTGGTTACTGGTCCAACACATCTAAGTTTGGAGAATGAGAATTTAGAACTCATCCAAATAAAATCAGCAGATGAAATGTTGCATGAGGTTCAACAAAGATGGACGGATTGTGATTATGGAGTGTTTGCTGCTGCAGTTGCAGATTATCGTCCAAAGAATAAAGCGACAGAGAAAATTAAGAAAAAATCGGATGACATGACTATTGAACTCGTTAAGAATCCAGACATTCTTAAATGGGCAGGAAGTGTTAAAACTGACCATCAATATTTGATAGGTTTTGCTCTTGAGACGCAAGATTTAATCAAAAATGGGACTAAAAAACTAGAGGCAAAGAACCTGAATATGATTGTCATGAATTCTTTAAAAGATATTGGCGCAGGTTTTGGTGTGGACACAAATAAAATTAGTATCTTAGATAATCGCAATAATTTGGAATCTTTTGAGTTAAAGTCTAAAGAAGCAGTTGCAAAGGATATTTTAAATTATTTGAAAACATATATTGGATGAGATTTATAGCAGTTATTTTTTACGTTTTTTTCTCTTGGGCTTCTTTAAATGCACAAGAATTAAATTGCCAAGTGACTGTGATTACAGACGCAAGACTTGAATTAACCAGTGTTGAAAGAGAGGTTTTAGAACAATTGGAGAATACCATCTATGAGTTGATGAACAATACAAAATGGACAAAAGATAAATACGAGGTGGAAGAAAGAGTCAATTGTGCGATACAATTTCAAATTGATAAAATCCCTTCTTCCGGATCGTTTAGCGGTTCCATTCAAGTCCAGTCTTCACGACCTTCTTTGAATTCAAGTTATAACACAACCATCTTTAATTTCCAAGACGATGATGCGGCTTTCTCATTCTCAAGAAATGCAATTCTAATTTATGTACCCAATCAATATAAGGACAACCTAACTTCAATACTTGCATTCTACGCCTATTTTATTCTTGGAATGGACTACGATTCATTTTCTCCAAAAGGCGGGACAGAATACTTTAATATAGCACGAGAAATTGTTTCTAATGCGCAATCTTCTGGAGCCCCAGGTTGGAAGTCAAACGAAAGAGGAAAAAAGAACCGCTATTGGTTGGTTGATAATATTTTACATGAGTTATTTTCTCCATTAAGAGATTGTAACTACGAGTACCATAGAAAAGGAATTGATGTTCTTTACGATAATAAGGATGCAGCAAAAAAAGGTATTTACACAGCTTTAAACAAATTGGTAAAAGTTTCTTCGACTAGACCAGGTTCTATCAATCTACTAAATTTTGTGCAAGCAAAAACGATTGAACTCAAAAATTTATATGCTGATTCTGAAGCTCGACAAAAAAATGAAATTGTAAACCTTCTCAAAAGATTAGATCCAGCAAACTCATCCAAGTACCAAGAGATACTGTCACAATGATAAATTCACTTAGAATAGAAAATTTTGTTCTAATTGATTCTTTAACCATTGAATTTAATGCAGGTTTTACTGTCGTTACGGGTGAAACAGGTTCTGGGAAATCAATTTTACTCAATGCCTTGAATCTGATTCTTGGGGAAAGAGCTAATTTTTCTGTGATAGGAAATAATGGCGATAAATCAATCGTTGAAGCTGAAATTAATATCCAAAACTTCGGTTTAGAAAGCTTTTTTGAAGAGAATGACCTGGATTATTTTGAAACTGCAATTGTTCGTCGAGAAATTCACAAACAAGGTAGGTCGAGAGCATTTATTAACGACACCCCTGTGCAATTGTCCGTTCTGAAAGAGTTTAGTTCACAGTTGATTCATATTCATTCTCAATACAATACGTTGGAATTAAAAGATTTATCTTTTCAACTGAAAGTACTTGATATTCTTGCAGGAACTACTGAGCTAAAAGAGCAATATGCAACGAATTATACCGCCTATAAATTGTTGCTAGCTGATTTACATCAGAAAAAAGAAATCTTGCAAAGTTCAATTGCACAAGCTGACTACAATTCTTTTCAACTGAATGAATTAACAAGCTTGAATATTGACAACATTGATTACGAAGCGATTCAAGAGGAGTTGAAGAAAGGAGAAAATGCAGATGAAATACGACTTGGTTTTTCTGAGGTTATCGAAATTCTTAAGTCTGACAACAGTGTGATTGATAGTTTAGGAGAATTGAAATCTTTGCTCAGTAAGCGAATTGATATAGATGCTAACCTTGCTAATATTTCCTCGCGCATTGATTCTATTTTAATTGAATTGAATGATATTGCTGACGAAGCAAATAACCATTCAGATTCTATCGAGTTAGATCCAAGAAAACTCCAAGAAATGATTGCGCAAATTGATAGTTTCAATCATCTGTTGCAAAAACATAACCTCACTTCCTTAAAACAGTTGCGGAATTTTAAATCGGAATTGGAAAGTTCTTCTGAAAACCATGAGCAGTTAGAAAAAGAAATTGAGTTGTTGGAGACTGACTTGATTGAGAAAAAGAAAAAATTAGATCATCAAGCGAATCAATTGCACGAAAAGAGAGTAGGAGCGACATCGTCGATACAATCAACAATAAAGAAAGAGTTGTCAGAATTAAAGTTAGAGAATACGGAATTGATTTTTTCTTTAGAAAAACTAGCTGAATTAACCGATACAGGGAATACGAAATTGGCTATATTGTTTAGTCCAAATGCAGGAACAGAGCCTGTGCCAATTCATAAAGCAGCAAGTGGAGGAGAACTGTCTCGGGTAATGCTTGCTCTGCAAAACTTAATGTCGTCAAAGGTTAAATTAAGATCTATTTTATTTGATGAGATTGATACTGGAGTATCTGGAGATGTGGCTCAAAAAATGGCGAATACTCTTCAGAAGATGGGAGAAAGAATGCAGGTGATAGCAATTACTCATTTACCTCAAGTGGCAGCAAAGGGGAGACAACACCTTAAAGTTTTGAAGACGATTCAGAATCATAAAACCATTTCTTCGGTAATAGAATTAAATGCAGAGGATAGCATTGTTGAGGTTGCTCGACTGATGAGTGGTGATAAAATTAACCAGGCAGCATTAGAAAATGCAAAAGCATTGATGAATTAAATGGAATTCAAACTCAAGTTCAATAGTACGGATAGTAATCTCAATCTGACTCATCAGGATTCTATTGTAACGCTAGGTAGTTGTTTTTCAGAAGAAATGGCAACAGAACTGCAAATTTCAGGTTTTCGAGTGGAGAATAATCCTTTCGGGACATTATTTCATCCAGAATCAATTGCATCGGTTATTCAATCTTCCATTAACCAGTCAACTATTGTCCAATCATTACAAAGA
>JAJRQP010000077.1 GCA_024280195.1 Bacteroidota bacterium
GCGACCACAATATTGTTGTTGGTAAAATTGGAAATGAAACTCCAGAACTAACTTCAAAGTTGCGTAAAATTGTGGTTTACCCCTATTGGAATGTCCCCTATTCTATTTCGAGTAAGGAAATTCTACCACATTTAAAGAGAGATCCAGGTTATCTTGCAAAGCATAATTACACGCTCCTAAAAAAAGATGAAGAAATTGATCCTTATTCCGTTGATTGGAGCAAGGTTAGACAGAATTCATTTCGATATAAAATAAGACAAGGAGTTGGGAGAAAAAATAGTCTCGGCATTATCAAGTTTGATTTTTATAATAAACACAGCGTATATTTCCATGATACGCCATCAAAATCATTGTTTGGTGTAGATGTTAGAGCTTATTCACACGGTTGTATGCGTACTCAAAACCCCATTGATTTAGCAAAGGTTATTTTAGAAAGAGATGAATACCGAAATAAAGTAAATGAAATGACACCTGACTCTTTAGATACTTTATTAAATAGAGCTGAGAATTATGAAATCAAGCTTCTTCGCCCTATTCCAATTTTTATAGAATACCAAACTGTAGTCCGAACGAGAGATAAAATGCAACTGTACCTTGATATTTATGGTCGAGATGAAGAGTATTTAGAAATTATGAGGGAGTGATTCTAATAAATCGTTTAACTTTGCATAAAAACGATTTTATATGACTCATTTAATTGCACCTTCAGTTTTATCTTGTGACTTCGCTAACCTTCAAGCAGATGTTGAAATGATTAATGCATCCAATGCGGATTGGTTTCATGTAGATGTAATGGACGGCGTTTTTGTTCCTAATATTTCTTTCGGTTTCCCTGTAATTAAAGCAATTAAAAAGCATGCAAAAAAACCATTAGATGTTCATCTAATGATTGTCAATCCAGATCAGTACGTAGAAGAATTTGCAAAATCTGGAGCTGATGTCTTAACCGTTCATTATGAAGCTTGTCCTCATTTACACAGAACTATTCAGTTGATTCATTCTTTCGGGATGCGTGCAGGAGTTGCTTTGAATCCTCATACAAATGTTAATGTGCTAGAGAATGTGATTCAAGATATTGATCTTGTTTTAATCATGTCAGTTAACCCAGGATTTGGAGGGCAAAAATTCATTGACAATGCGATTAATAAAGTCAAAGAAGTCAAAGAATTAATAATCAGTAAAAAATCCAATGCTCTTATTGAAGTTGACGGCGGTGTAAACTTAGAAACTGGTGAAAAATTAATTGATGCTGGAGCGGACGTATTGGTTGCAGGAAGCTTTGTTTTTAATTCTGAGAACCCTTCAGAAACGATTACCAATCTTAAGGAAATGTAAAAGTAAGTTGTGGTATTAAGTTTGTTAGTAACAAAATCAACTTATTAACGTTAACTAAACAATGAGGATTTTAATTTACATCAGTCTTTTCTTCTTTGCAGCTTTTAAAATTGAAGCTCAAGAAAGCAAGTTTTCTCAATATGAGGATGACCTAGTTGTATTATTAGACCAACTTCGTTCTGCAAAAACGAATAGTAAAAAAAAAGAAATCAACCTACAGTTTAAGAATAAGTTCAACGAAGTCTTACAGAGTAAAGATGCACTCACCTATCCTTTCTCTCGCTTAAAAACGGTTGGAGTCATTGATAGTCCTGATAAGCAAATGCGAATTATCAATTGGAATGTCGAACAAGAAGATTTTAGTCACACTTATACATGCTTTGTTCTTCATTTTGACAAAAGGAGAAAGTCATATCATGTAACCGAATTAAAAGATGTTTCTTTCGGAATGCCTTCTCATCCAACAGAAATTCTTTCTGCTAATAATTGGTACGGAGCATTATATTACAAAATCATACCTATTAAAAAAGGAAGCAAGACCTTATACACCGTTCTAGGATGGGATCATAACTCAACAATGAGTCAAGTTAAATTGATTGACGTTATCTATTTCACTGGAAAAACAGTAAAAATTGGCAGTCCTATCTTTAAAGAAGGAAAAACAACTAAGAAAAGAATCTTCTTTGAGCACTCAAAAAAAACGACTATGTCTCTGAAATATGAAGAAGATAGAGAACGAATTATTTTTGACCACCTTTCTCCAGAATCTCCTTCTATGAAGAAATTTAGGTCTTATTACGTTCCCGACATGAGTTACGATGCTTTTATCTTAGAAGGATCTAAATGGATACTGCAAGAAGATGTAATAGGTGTCAACAAATCTTCAGGAAACAAAACCGAAACTGTTCTTGTTCAGAATCCTAAAACAGGGAAAATTGAAGAAAAAGAAATCAAAAAGAAATGGTTAGACCCGTCTTCTGAAGATAGTAAACATGTAGCGATCACTCCAGAAATGCTAGATGACAATAAAGAACTTAAAAAGAAAACCGAAGGGCCTAAAATTGACAAAAAAGACAAAAGAGACCCAAGTCAAGTATCTTTTTACAATGATGTCAATAACAAAAAGAAACGAAGAAGGAAAAAACGTAGAAATCGATAAAATAAGCATCCAAATTTTCATTGGAAAGCTATAAATATTCGATGTTAATAACCCAATAATAAATAAGTGACAGATAGTGTATTATCATTTATTTATTACTCTATATTTGATTAAAACTATCCCTATGAGTAAGAATCTATATATCGTTCCTTATGACTTCACTGAAGTTTCAGAAAAGGCTTTAGAATACGCACTACACCTTGGCAAACATGTTGCTACAGAAATACAACTAGTGCATTTAGCAAAAGATAAGGCAAAAGGAATGGCCAAAGTCAAACTTTTGGAAGATGTCAAAAATAAATTGTCAATTCCTGAAGGTGTTGAAGTGTCAACACTCGTCAAGGTAGGCGATATTTTTACTGATATTGGAAAATTGGCTAAAAAAGAAAAAGCTCAACTGATTATCATGGGGACTCATGGAGCCAGTGGTATGCAATGGTTGTTTGGGAGTTTTGCTATGAAAGTTTTGAAGAGCTCTGAGTGTCCATTCTTAATCATCCAAAAAAATTCACCAATTAAAGAAATTGAACGCTTGGTTGTTGCAATCGATCAGACGAAAGAAAGTATGCAAATAGTTTCGACTGCCGGTGACATGTCCAAAATAATGAATTGCGAATTGAATGTCATTGCAGAAAAACAAACTGACCCACTTTTAAATTCTAGAATAAAAAATCGCATTGGAATTATTGAAAAAGAATACGAAGAAAGAGGAATTGAGGCAACAATTGAATTTGTTCCTAAGAATGGTAATTATGCCAAGAAAATAATGAAGTACACACGAGAAAAACACGTCGGGCTAATTGCATTAGCTTATCATACGGAGAGTTTATTCCCAATGTTTGATACCTTTGCACAGAAAATTATTACAAACAAGGATGCATTACCGGTATTGATTGTCAATTCTAAGCTTGCTTCCGCCCTATATTTCTAGTAACAATGAAAATCGGAGAATTTAACGAACTGACATTACTCAGATTCACATCTGTTGGAGCATACCTTGAAGACGAGAACGAAAACGATGTTCTTCTTCCCAATAAGTACCTAACAGATGACATGGAACTTGACCAAAAGGTTAATGTTTTCATATACAGAGATTCTGAAGATCGAGTTGTTGCAACTACTGAAATACCCTACATAGAAATGAATGGTTTTGCCTACCTTAAGGTTACTGCTGTAACTCATTTTGGTGCGTTTTCTGACTGGGGATTAGAAAAAGAATTAATGATTCCTTTCAAAGAGCAAAATTTAAAATTAGAAGAAGGGAATTATTACCTCACTCACCTCGCTCTTGATGATAAAACGGATAGAGTTTATGGTTCTACGAAAGTAAATCGATACCTTAAAGAATGCACAGAGTTTTTTGAACCCGATGCAGAGGTTGAAATAATGATTTGCGAACATACTGATTTAGGTGTAAAAGTAATTGTTAACGGAAAATACAGCGGATTAGTTTTTAAGAATGACATAAGCAAGTCATTAAGACGTGGAAAGAAAATGATTGGTTACGTTGCTAAGGTCAGAGAAGATGGGAAAATCGACATTCGTTTTGATAAAGTTGGAGGAGATAAAATCCTTTCTTCTGCAGATAAATTATTAGAAATTCTTAGAGCCAAAGGCGAGATCCTTTTAACAGACAAAAGCGCACCTGATGACATCAGAGAAACTGTTGGAATGAGCAAGAAAACATTTAAGCAAGCTGTTGGAAAGTTATACAGAGATCGCTTAATTAGCTTAGATAGTGATAAAATCACTTATCTAAAATAGTCAACTAAAAAGTAAACATCTCTTTAAAACGAATTGCTTGACGGCGAGATATCTCGACCTTGTCACCACTTTTTAATTCAACTTGCAATCCTCCGTTGAACCAATTTTCAACCTTTTCTATCCAACTTAAATTGATAATAAATTTACGGTTGGCCCTGAAGAAATATTCATTATCTAATCTTTTTTCAAAACTATTTAAAGAGCGTAAAATGAGAGGTCTGCTTTTTCCAAAATGAACCTTCACGTAGTTGCCGTCTGATTCCAGCATTCTGACATCTGACAACTTAACAAAGTAACATTTTTCTCCATCCTTAATAAAAACTCTATCCTCAGTGGTTAATTTTTTATCTTTTCGACTTAAAGTTTCTTCTGATTCAAAATCATCTTTCGATTTCAGCTTATCAATGGCTTCAATAAGTCTTTCAGGGTCAATAGGCTTGAGTACATAATCTAATGCATTGACCTTAAAAGCCTCTAAAGCAAATTCATCGTAGGCAGTCACAAAAATAACCTCTGGAATATCTTCTAATTTCTTCAACATTTCAAAACCTGTCATTCCTGGCATCGAAATATCCAAGAAAATAAGATCTGGTTTCAATTCTTTGATTTTCTCAATACCCTCTTCCCCATTTTGAGCCTCTGCAATGATTTCAATTTCAGAAAACTCATACAGCATAGACTTTAACTCTTCTCTTGCTAGGCGTTCGTCATCAATAACAATTGTTTTAAACTTTTTCATTTTTGAAATTTCATTTTAGATATTACCGTGTTATTCTCTTCACATAAGGTAAACTCTGCCTTATCTCCGTACTGCAATAACAATCTCTTTTTAATATTCTGAATACCAACTCCTAAGTCAACGACTTTCTTCAATGTCCCAGAATTAGTAACTTGAATATAGACGTAATTTTCATCCTCTTCTGCTGAAACTATAACCTCTCCTCCATCCTTTAAGTTAGAGATTCCATGCTTAATTGCATTCTCTACCATCATTTGCAAGGTAAAAGGAGGAACTTGAAATGTTTCTAACCCAGGAGTCAACTCCCACTCTACTTTAAGCCGTTCTTCAAAACGAACTTTTTCTAATTCTAAATAATTCTTTGCTAATTGAAGTTCTCTTTCTAACGGAACCAAATGTTCTTTCCCTAGCTCTAGTGATTGTCGCAGCAGGTTTGACAAAGTTGTAATAGAAATTTTCGCTTTACTAGGTTCAATGTCAATCAAGGCACGAATGCTATTTAGTGAATTGAATAAAAAATGAGGATTCAACTGAGATCTTAAATTCTTCAACTCACTTTCTCGATTACTTGCTTTTAATTCTAAGTTAGAAACCTCTTGCTTTCTCGATTGTTGAAAGAAGTGAAAAGTAAAATAAATAGCATTCCAGAATAAGACGAGAATCATTGCGGAAAATACATTCACCACAATATCTGAAACGGAGAAAGTGCTAGGTTCATCACCTCCAATGTTCGTTAAAACATCCGACAACATATCAATCATTGAGATGAAGATTGCCGTTAGTAATGAAGAAAAAATCAATCGAGGCAACAGTTTTTGCAATCTCAATTCAAGCCAGCCTAGTTTAACAAAAACTAATCGTTGCATGTGCGTAGAAAAAATTCCTGTAACAATTACAATCAAAATATTCAGCATGAATGTACTCGTGACTCTATCTGGATTGTTCGTATAAACAGAAAGTATCACCAAACCACAATAGGCTATCCAACCAAGAAACTGTGCAGGCCAATAAAATCTTTTCGTATCCATTAGTCCAAATCTAACTTAATCTCTTATTTAATCCAATAAAAAATGATGATTGGATAGATTATTGTGTTGAACGATACCTAATTGGTATGAATTTTAATCCATTTTTTATCATCTTTGCAAAGTGAAATACATCGCCCTTCTTATTCTATCTATTCCTCTCTTTGGAACTAGCCAATCATACTTCCAAAAACATTTTGGAGGATCAATTGGCATTGCGATGAACTTAGGATCTCATCAATCTTCTTTTGGCTTGACTTTAAACGCATATTGGACGGACTATTTTTTGCAAATAAATGCCAACACAACTGCCAACTACCATTTTTACAACCTTGGAGAACGTAAAAAATATTGGGAAATGAGAAATGCAGCTGGATTGATTCTTCTGGCAGGCAAGAAAGAACGAACATTCGATTTTCAATTGGACGGACTCAATCATCAGACAAATTACAACTACGGAGTTGGCTTCAACTACATCAGTTATAAAGATCAAATCGGAACTTCTCAGTTGTCCGGAGGTTTCGTTGCGCATATAAAGCAACTTTCTATTTACCATGAGAATGATGTGTTTGGAGGACAAGCAAGAGATCGATTCAGGACCGGACAGTTTCATTTTTCTTACCAATACCAAGATTATAAATTTGGTTTAGGGTTAAAAATGTGGACGGGAGAAACTAGAAATGGAAAGTTCGTAGATGTTTCGACCAATAAAATTAGAGGTGGTTATAAAATTCTGGAAGCATTACCTTATGGTAAAACAAGTCACGGTATTCTATACGGATCCTTCACATACAACCTTCCTTACAAGCAGGACATCTTCTTTAAAATTGGTGTTGACAGCGAGTTAATTCGTCATGGATTTCAGAATAGATTGATTCACGATTTAATTTTTTTACCAAAAAATGTGAAGCACAATTCATCTCACTATCCGATGTTAGATGAGAATGGAAAAGCAGTATTTAATAAGAAGGAGACAAGACCTTCCAAATATTACTTTCAATTTGGCTTAACGGAAGGTTGGTACAATTGATTCTTATTTCTTCAAAATAAAATCACTTTTAACATTGTACCTACAAGTAATCTTGTAACTTTGCCCCCCGAAGTTACCTTGTAAATAATATGTCAAATTCTACAAAATACATTTTCGTAACTGGAGGGGTTACCTCTTCTCTAGGAAAAGGAATCATTTCGGCCTCGCTTGCCAAGCTATTGCAGGCTAGAGGATATTCTACAACCATTCAGAAATTAGATCCTTACATCAATATTGATCCAGGAACTTTGAATCCTTACGAACATGGAGAATGTTTTGTAACGGACGATGGTGCAGAAACAGATTTAGATCTGGGTCATTACGAACGTTTTTTAAATGTCCCTACTTCTCAAGCCAACAATGTTACAACAGGTCGTATTTATCAATCTGTTATTGACAAAGAACGCAGAGGCGAGTTTTTAGGAAAAACAGTTCAAGTTATTCCTCATATTACTGATGAAATCAAAGAAAGAATTCAAATTCTTGGAAAAAAAGGAACCTACGATATTGTAATTACTGAAATCGGAGGAACTGTTGGTGACATCGAATCTCTTCCATATGTGGAAGCTGTTCGTCAAATGAAATGGGAATTTGAAGATGATTGCATCGTTATTCACTTGACATTAGTTCCTTACTTGGCTGCTGCTGGAGAATTGAAAACAAAACCTACCCAACATTCTGTAAAGCAATTATTAGAATTAGGTGTGCAACCCGATATTCTTTGTTGTAGAACAGAGCATGAGTTAGATTTAAACTTACGTAGAAAGATTGCTAAGTTCTGTAATGTCAATATGAATGCCGTAATTGAAGCACGTGATGCAGAAACCATTTACGAAGTTCCGCTTTTAATGCAAGCTGAAGAATTAGATAAGGTTGTTTTAGAGAAATTGAGCTTATCTGCTAAGACATCTCCTGAATTAACACAATGGAAAGAATTCCTTTCGCGTTTAAAAAACCCTCAATCAGAAACAACAATTGGTTTGATTGGTAAATACGTTGAGTTAAAAGATTCTTACAAGTCAATATCCGAATCATTAATTCATGCTGGAGCAACAAACAATGTAAAAGTCAATGTTCGTTGGATTCATTCTGATAAAATTACTGCAGACAATCTAGAAGAAGAAATGGATGGTCTTAATGGGATCCTCGTTGCTCCTGGTTTTGGATCGAGAGGTATTTCAGGTAAAATAGAAGCTGTAAAATATGCAAGAGAAAATAAAATTCCATTTCTAGGAATTTGTTTAGGAATGCAATGTGCTGTAATTGAGTTTGGTAGAAATGTTTTAGGAATGACTGAAGCACACACAACCGAGATCATTGAAGACTGTAAATTTCCAGTGATTGACATGATGCAAGAACAAAAAAACATCTCGAATCTAGGGGGCACAATGAGATTAGGAGCGTATAAATGTCAATTGACTCCTGGTTCAAATATTTCAACTGCATATAATACTGATTTGATTTCAGAACGACACAGACACCGTTATGAACTCAATGACAAATACTTAGAACAATACGAAAAAAATGGAATGAAAGCAACTGGAAAGAATCCTGAATCAGGATTGGTTGAAGTTGTCGAAATCCCTGATCATCCTTGGTTCGTTGGAGCACAGTTCCATCCAGAATACAAGAGTACTGTTGCTAACCCACAC
>JAJRQP010000078.1 GCA_024280195.1 Bacteroidota bacterium
GCAGCACCACCAGGAGTATAAGCATCTGTAGAACGTTTTCGTTTGTTGGCTGTGTAGTGGTTCACCATAGAATCCATACAGCCAGACGTTACGCCAAAGAAATATTTAGGTTTACCAAACTTCTTAAAGTCGCGTAAATCGTCATTCCAACTTGGTTGTGCAACAATGGCAACAGTGAATCCTTCATCCTCTATTATTCGTCCAACTACTGCCGTTCCAAAAGAAGGGTGGTCCACATAAGCATCACCAGAAATTAGAACTACATCAACTTCATCAAAGCCATGTTTTTCAAGTTCTTTTTTGGTGATTGGGAGCCAATCAGTAATCGGTCGTTCATTAATCATAATGCAAATGTACGTAAAATAGAATGGGCAAAAGGAAGAAATATTGTTTGTATGTGAATGGGAAATAACGAGTAAATACATGATTCGTTAAAACTATTTTCTATCTTTACAAGGATGAGAATTTGGAGCTATTTATTAATCATTCTTGTTTTCTCTTCATGTTCAGAAGTGAAGAAAAAAATGATACGCACAAAAAAGGTTGAACATCAGTCCTTTCTTATTAACCTTGGGCATACGTATTCTGAAGTAGAGAATAATGTTTCTTTTCCTATATGGTTCAATGATACATTGGTGAAAAACCGAAAGATAAAATCTATTTCACGACATATTTTCCCTCCTTATGACGGCAGTGAAGCAGATAAACAGATTCCTATTGAAACTAAATCCTATCAATTTGATGAAAAAGGGGAGGTGTTAAAGTTTGAGGTTGATCGATTTTATGAATACGTTAAAGTTGGTTCATTAACATTTGATTACTTAGCTGCTAAGGATGAATACGGCTATTCTCCAGTGCAAATAAGTAATACGACTGAAAAAAATGAGATTGCAGATCAATTTTCGATTTTTGAAAAGGAAGAATATGCGGAGAAATTCTTAGTTTATAAAGGGCAAGAGTCGGGAGACTATTTGTTTTACTTGAAGAATAAAGCGAATTGGGGAGGCTTGTCAGTGGATTCAATTTTAAGACCAACACCTAATGACATTGTCGTTTTTGGAACCCCTATGAAACCGAACAAGAGTTACCAAGTTGAAAACACAGTCAATGAATTTAATGTTGTAAAGTACAACTACTCAAAAGGCGACGATTTTTTGTTGAAACAAGAAATTAATAAATTCCCCTTCCATACATTAAGAAGTATCGAGTATGATGATAAAGGACAGTGCGTAGGGTTCATTGATTCAACTTTCAGTGGGGAAAAATATTTGACAAGAAGGAATTCTCGATTCATTTTTGAGAAGGGGCTACCTGTCAAGTTAATACATGAAAGCAAATCAAACAATGCTGAACACGGGTTTATTCAAGTGGAAGAATTTGTTTATGAATTTATGGAAAATAACAAAAAATGAATAACATAATTAACTTTTCAGTTGTACTTCTATTACTCACTTCATGTGCTGACAGCTTACCAAAGAAAAATGTGCAACAACCTGAATTGATTGCTGAAGTTAAGGAGCCTAAACAAAAAGAGGAAGCTCTTGTCGAAGAGATTGTATACGACACTATTTATTGTCCTAATTGGAATAATTTTGAACATTCAAATGAACATTCAATTAAAATAGTTTCGGTTTCAAATTTTCACGGAGATGAACTTTGGGACGGTGTAGAAAATGAAGATTGGTATGGTTTGTTTAAAACGAAAGACAGTACATATATTGCAAAAGTACAGTCTACCTTTTCAAGGGTTTACGATATTGTTTTAGACGAAAATGAAAGTCAGAAAACAGGGTGGGAGGTATCTATTGAGAATAAAGATACTTGTATAATTTTAATTGCTGGAGTAGAAAATATCGCAGTTGGAAAATTAAATGAGCAACAACTTTCGCAACCTCTTTTTTGTTCTGGAACGAATTATGAATTTAATTTTTTGGGAACCAATTACGAGTTAATCACTACGGGAGGAGGTTCTTGGGATCCAGAAAACCAATGGTGTGACAGTTGGAACTACAAATTGTTTTTAAAATCAAACGAAGGCAAAGTTGAGGTCGTTGATACTTTGTTAATGATTCCTAGTTTTAGAGATGCATTTGTCAGAATTCTTTTTTCTGGTGATATTGATGGAGATGGGAAATTAGATTTATTAATTGACTCTTCTAACCACTACAATGGTATGCGGCCAACTTTATACCTATCATCTTTTGCGAAAAATGGACAATTATTAAAACTAGTTGCACTTCATGAAAGTGTTGGGTGCTAATTTTATCTTTGGATTTAAGCAAGAACTTTCACACATAGCTTTATTTAATTATTTCTAGTCCACTTTAACCTCCAATGAATAACAGTGAATCTTCAATTCTTCCATTCCAAAGGGGCTGGTTACTGAACTTGTCGAAGTACCGCTTCCATTTTTCAATTCTTAATTCTTAATTCTCCATTAATACTCTTATCTTCGCGACATGAAATTATCAGAAAGCAAAACATTAAAAAACACTCCATATAGAGTTATTATAGGAGATGCTAAAAATATACCCTCATCTATTTCTGCTACAGACAAGAAATTGTTCAATGCATTTTTAAAGAAAGAAGATGACTTCACTATTATTAATGAATTAGAATCTTCCATTTTTCTAGTTAGATACAATAAAGATGCAGAAAAGAATAGAGTAGCAGGAGCTAAAATTCGCCAAGCATTAAAAAAAGAAGTAGAAGAAATAGCATTTTTAGGAGACAAAAAGCATGCTTTTGACCTGTTAGAAGGCTTTCTTTTGACAAGTTACCAGTTTTTAAAATATTTTAAAGACGGAGAAAAGAAAGAATACAAACTAGAGAATTTATTGGTAGAAGACTCATTTGGAGATGATGCAATTGATGAGTTATTCGATATCACAACAGCAGTTTTTTGGGCAAGAGACATGGTAAACGAACCTGTTTCCTTCTTGAATGCAGAGCAATTTTCAGAAGAAATAACGGCTCTTGCAAATGATGCAAACCTAGAAGTAACAGTTCTAGAAAAAGCGCAAATAGAAGCTTTGAAAATGGGTGGTTTATTAGCTGTAAATAAAGGGTCAATTGATCCTCCTACGTTCACGATTGTTGAATACAAGCCTAAGAATGCGAAAAATAAGAAGCCAATCGTTTTGGTTGGAAAAGGTGTAGTTTATGACACAGGAGGACTAAGTTTAAAGCCCACTCCGCATTCTATGGACATCATGAAAAGTGATATGGGGGGAGCCGCAACTATGGTCGGTGCCATTTATTTAGCTGCCAAGCAAAAATTACCTGTTCATTTAATCGCATTGATTCCAGCAAC
>JAJRQP010000079.1 GCA_024280195.1 Bacteroidota bacterium
AAATAGTTCAAAATGAAAATTGGAATTCCCTCTCAATACCGAAAGGAAAATCTAAAGAGTACAATAAAGAAAAGTTTTCTAAACCGAAAAGAAAGGAACATTTTACGGACGACTTATAAAGAAAAACTGGTTACAATAACTAAGCATACGAACTGCCGACAGGCCAAGTTTGTAAGCCGTGTTGACTAACCCGTTTTCAGGATCTCCGCTGTTTCAATACATCTCTATGGTGAAAACGAACGATTCCTTGTTGGGTTTTGTTCATTTTTAAAATTGGATGTGATATAAAAAGTTGGACACTGAGTTAAGGTATAATTGTATAAAATGATCTTAGCAAAATATGTCAAGAAGAAAATTTACAGCAAGTTTTAAGCTTAATGCTATAAAACTGGGCGAAGAAAAAGAAAATGTTGCACAAGCAGCACGAGAACTAGGAGTTAAAGCTTCATTAATTCATCGTTGGAAGCGTGAACAACAAGAGTTCTCTCATATTAGTTTTCGTTCGGGAATTGGGATTAGTGTTTTTGAAATGAAAACACTAGGTGGATCATACATCATTCAGAATAGACCAGTATTATGATATACCCGTTAACAATAAAGAAAAGTATAGTGGTCATTCAGAGTGGTTCAGAAGTTACTTCAGAACAACGTATCCTCAACCAGATAAATGAACATATGAAGCAATTCGGGATGTTCAAACATGTATATCCCGATAATGAATTATTCTATTATAAGTTAGATCCAGTATCACTCTTCAGAAGGAGAGACCTTATTGGAAATGTTTCAATATCAATTTCGAGCACTAAGCAAGAAATAGAAACAGTACTTAAAACAAATACTACTCGTATTCTTATTCCTTTAATTCTCTTATTAATAGGTATCCCTTTAATAGTAGGAAACCCATTCTCGTTTTCATTAAATGATAGACCGTTTATGTGGTTGATAATAGCAGCTGTACTGATATTATCAACGGTACAGTTTCTTTTGAGAAACATTGCGATTAAAAGACTTAGTAATGAAATAAAAATGATAATACAGAATCAGAACAAATGATTTTGTCATAATAATTCCTAAACTATTATGTTTCCCTCATTTTCGTCAACAGAATCAACAATTCCTTCTCCGAAGCTAAATCTAGTATAACAGCGAAGCGAATCTAATCAACGATTAAAATATAATTATTCTTCTTCCCTTTTCCCAATAACGCATACTTCCCATTAATCAGCACATCTTCCGTTACCAGAAATTGGTCATTCACCTTTTCTTTATTCACAGAAATAGCGTTTCCTTTCAATTCGCGTCTTGCTTCTCCGTTGGATTTTAAAAAACCTGTTTTTGCAGAAAGTGCATCAATGATTCCCAGTCCATTTTTAACATCTTCTCTCGAAACAGTTGCTTGAGGTACCCCTTCAAAAATAGCGAAGAAATCTTTTTCAGAAAGTGCTTTTAAATCATCAGAAGTTGATTTTCCAAATAATATTTTCGTTGCTGCAATAGCTGTTTTTAGAGCTTCCTCTCCGTGAACACGAATCGTAATGTCTTCTGCCAAGGCTTTTTGCAAAGCTCTCAAGTGTGGAGCATCACTGTGTTCTGAGATGAGCTGTGATATTTCTTCTTTGCTTTTTAATGTAAATATCTTGATGTAATTTTCTGCATCTGCATCCGAAGCATTTAGCCAATATTGGTAGAATTGATAAGGTGAAGTTCGTTCAGCATCTAGCCAAACATTTCCACCTTCTGTCTTACCGAATTTGGTTCCATCTGCTTTTTTAATCAAAGGAGTTGTAACAGCATAGGCTTCTCCGCCACCTTTTCTTCTGATTAATTCTGTTCCCGTCACAATATTTCCCCACTGGTCAGAACCGCCTAACTGAATGATGCAGTTCTTCTCCTTGTTCAAGTGGTAAAAATCATAACCTTGAACCAATTGGTACGAAAATTCTGTAAAAGACATCCCCGTTTCTAATCGTGATTTTACAGAATCTTTTGCCATCATATAATTGACAGGAATATGCTTTCCAATATCTCGAATGAAGTCTAAAAAGGACATATCCTTGAACCAATCGTAATTGTTGACCATTTCCGCAGAATTCTCACCGCAATTAAAGTCTAAAAACTGTTCTAGTTGCTTGCGAACACCTTCCACATTCTTGTTTAAAGTATCTGTATCCAATAAATTTCTTTCTTGTGATTTTCCAGAAGGGTCACCCACCATACCTGTTGCTCCACCAACCAATGCATACGGTTTGTGACCCGCACGTTGAAAATGAACCAAGGTCATTATTTGCACCAAGCTTCCAATGTGCAATGAATCAGCTGTTGGGTCAAAGCCAATATATCCTGCAGAAACTTTCTTTAAAAGTGCTTCCTCTGTTCCAGGCATCATGTCGTGGATCATTCCTCTCCACTGTAATTCTTTTATGAAATTCTTTGGCATTTAATTCTGAGTTTAAAGAAGAACGTTAGAAGGATGGAGTTAAGAAGTTATAGAGCGACACAAATCAGCTTCCTTCTTAACTTCTCCTATCTTAACTTCTCCTATTCTTAATTATGTAATTCAATATCTATTGTTGTGTCAAATTCTTAAACACTTCTTCAAGTGATTTCTCTTCTTTCTTCAATGTCAACGTCAGTAAGTTGTTTTCTTGTGCGAATTGGGCAATTACCTTTCTCAAATCAAGATCTTCTTTTGACTCCAACAACCAACCTTCGTTTACTTTTCCAATCTTGCTTACAGCAGAAATTTTGCTAAGTTGTGATTTAGAAACGTTTCCATCAAATTCAACATAAACTGTTTGTAATTTTGTGTCCAATCCAATAACGCTAGCCTTGTCATCAGCAACAATTTCTCCCTTATTGATAATCACTACGCGGTCGCAAATTGCTTCGACTTCCTGCATGATATGCGTAGATAGCATTACCGTCTTTTCTTTCCCAATAGAGGTGATTAATTCTCTAATTTCTACCAATTGATTCGGGTCTAATCCAGAAGTTGGCTCATCCAATATCAATACTTTTGGGTCGTGAATGATTGCTTGAGCCAGTCCAACTCTTTGTCGATATCCTTTAGAAAGTGCACCGATTTTCTTATTCTGTTCAACTTCTAATCCAACCTTTTTAATCATGTCAGAAACACGATCTTTCACATCAGACATTTTGTAAATCTTCGCAACAAAAGCAAGGTATTCTTTCACATACATATCCAAATACAAAGGATTGTGCTCAGGAAGATACCCAATGATTTGCTTGGTGTTGAGCGAGTCCACCGTCACAGGCATGCCGCAAACAGAGACTTCACCTTCCGATGCAGAGATGTATCCTGTAAGAATCTTCATCGTTGTCGATTTTCCAGCTCCGTTAGGCCCTAAGAAACCAACAATTTCGCCATCTTTCACAGAGAATGAAATATTCTTCACAGCAGCCTGTTCACCGTAATATTTGTATAGGTTTTTAACCTCTATTGACATGTGTTTCGTTTTGAAAGGCGAATTTAGTAAATATCAACGAATTAATGATTCAATGTTCTAATGATTCAATGTTTTGATGTTTCAATGCTCTAATGATTCAATAGATGCCCATCGGAGGTGCTATTGGCAAAAAAAAAGTATGAACGATCAATTCCTCCCAAGCACTTATCAAATTAACATTTAAACATTGAATCCTTATGTCAATCTAGTACTCATCAACTTCACATTAAATCATTAGAACATTGAAACATTGTTTTAACTTTGCACCTATGAAAACAAAAGGGGTCGTATTAAAATCAACCGGGAAATGGTATCACGTAGAATTGGAAGACGGTTCTATTGTGAATTGCCGTATTCGCGGAAAGATGCGATTGGACGAACTGAAATCGACGAACCCTGTTTCTGTGGGAGATGTCGTGATTTTGAATGATACCATTGATGAAGAAGGAAATCGTTTGATTGAATCTTATGAGCCTCGACGAAACTACATCGTTCGGAAATCGACTAATTTGAGCAAGCAGAAGCAAATTTTAGCGGCAAATATCGACCGAGCTTATTTGTTGGTGACCATTCATTCTCCAGTGACGCACATTGCCTTTATTGACCGATTTTTGGTGTCTGCAGAATCGTTTCGTATCCCAACGACCTTACTTTTTAACAAGATTGACAATTATTCTCCAGAAGAATTGGAATACGTGGATGCTTTGATTGATTTGTATGCAAGAATTGGTTATCCGGGGCATAAAATTTCTGCAGAGAATAAAGAGAATATCGACTTTCTGAAAGACGAAATAAAAGGGAAACAAGTAATGATTTCTGGGCACAGTGGGGTAGGGAAGAGCACTTTGGTGAATGCACTGGACGCTTCCATGAACATCAAAACGAATGAGATTTCGGATGCGCACAACCAAGGAAAACACACCACGACCTTTGCTGAAATGCACAAGTTGCAATCGGGAGGTTACATCATTGACACTCCTGGAATCCGTGCTTTCGGAATTGTTGATTTAGACAAAGCTGTGATTTCTCATTACTTCCCAGAGATGCGGAAATTGATGGGAGAATGCAAATTCAACAACTGTCAACACATCAATGAACCGAAGTGCGCCGTGAAGGACGCAGTAGAGAATTTTGAGATTGATGAAAGCCGTTACCAGACCTATGTTCAACTCATGGAAGAAGACGAGGATGAGATTCACCGTAAAAATATTTTCGGATGAAAATTGTCTTACAGAGAATCACAAAGGCTTCTGTATCGGTTGATAGCACTGTTGTTGGGGAGATTGCAAAGGGAATGCTTATCCTCTTAGGAGTAGGACACGAGGATACAAAAGAGGATGCAGATTGGCTCGTTCAGAAAGTCACAGGCATGCGAATATTCTCCGATGAAGATGGTAAAATGAACCTTTCTTCTAAAGATGTTTCGGGAGAATTTTTAGTCATCAGTCAGTTTACCTTGCATGCTTCCACTAAAAAAGGCAACCGACCAAGTTACATCAAAGCTGCCCGACCAGAAGTTGCCATTCCTTTGTATGAATATTTCATTGAGCAACTAAAAACAGTCTCTCAGGGAAAAGTAGCAACGGGAGAATTTGGCGCAGACATGCAGGTCTCATTAATCAATGATGGACCGGTTACGATTGTTGTTGACTCGAGAAGTAAGTAGGTGTTAGAATTATGAGGTTGATGGGTGTTAGGATTGTGAAGTTGATTCCTGTTAGAATTATGGATTATTGAAGTTGGGAGGTGTTAGACCAGCTGCTAACGTTTAGCCTCGATAACCAATATTTTTAGGTCTGACTTCAAACTCAGGACAGGTATGACTTTCCGGAACGATACTATCAAAATTAGCCATTAATTCCATGAAATCATCTTTACCTGAAACTTTAGCATATTCTGCTTTTATATTTTTATAACACATCATATCGCCCCAGAACTGTTGTCCATAGATACTATAGTCTGAGAATTTACAATTATAGCAGACTTGGCACTTAATGTTTGAAGGAAGTTCGTGATTAATTTGATTAATTGCACCTTCAATAGTTCCTGCAGTTGACATGTCTATTTTAATGTCATTTATTTGAAGTTTACATTGGAGGAATGGGTTACTATAACCAATTTCATCATTTTTAACGGTTAGATTACAATTTAGGTCAATATACCGGCACTCTTTATCTATGATAAATTTAAGAGACAATTTGAAAATTAATGAAAAGTTCGTTAAATAGTCATTCTTATCGAGCTCAAATCTTCTATCAATTAATTCTTTATTTAGAGGAGTGTAGTCACCCAAGAAGTGCGAATAAAATTCAGATCCATTAAATTTTAGATACAATTTTTTTTCTTCTTGGTGTAAGATTCCTTCGAGCTTGCCCTTTTTGTCGGTATATTTAATTTTTTGTCTCATATCAATTCTCTATAATTCATAATTCTAACAGGAGTCAACTTCCCAATTCATAATCCTAACAAGAACCTACTTCACCTTCACTCCAACAACCAAAACATCATCCACTTGCTCCTCGTTACCTCTCCACTTTTCAAATTCTTTCTCTAAAATTTCAAGTTGCTCAGCCATTTCTAATTGAGAAATTTTCAGCAGTAACTCTCTAAAACGTCGGTAGTTAAACTTTTTGTTGCGTTCTCCACCAAATTGATCCGCATAACCATCCGAAAAGACATAAATAACATCTCCTTTTTGAAGTTGAACGGTGTGATTTGTAAATTCTTTCAGGGTTTCGTCGGCGTATTTGCCAATCGGGTGTTTGTCTCCTTTTATTTCGTACAATGTAAGTCCGTCTAACGATTGCTTTTCGGTCAGTGTTCCTGCGTCTTTTCCTGTTGCCCTTATGATGTAAAGTGGATTCTTTGCTCCTGCGAAAGACAGTTGCTTCAAATCTTTGCTAAGCGCGCAAAGTGCGATGTCCATTCCATCTCGGACGGTGCTGTTATCCATGTTTTGTTTCAGCGTTGCACTTACTCCTTCGTTTAGGTAGTCCAATGCTTTTGCGGGAGAATGAATCTTTTTCTCCAGAATTCCTTGTGATAAAAGGTTACTTCCAACGATGCTCATAAATGCACCAGGAACACCATGACCTGTACAATCAACTGCTGCGAAAAGAACGTATTCTTGTCCGTCTTTTGAGGTCGTTTTCTCCATAAAATAAAAGTCACCACTGACCACATCTTTTGGTCGGTTTAAAATGAAGGATTCTGGCAATAATTCTTTTATTTGTTCATAAGAAGGGAGGATAGCTTCTTGAATGCGTTTCGCATATTTTATACTGCTAAAAACTTCTTCGTTAATGGTTGCTAATTCCTCTTTTTGCAAGTTTATTTCTGCGGTTCTTTCTTTTACTTGATGTTCGAGCTTCACATTTTGCTCGTCCATGAAAGCATTACGTTCTTGCAAATTCTTCAAGACGATTGCTTGTGCCTCTTCCTTCTCTTTTTGCAATTCTCGGTATTTATACGACATCGAAATACTCAAAATAATCACCTCTAAAATGGAACTAATTTTTAACGAATTCAGCGAAATAGTAGAATTTTTAATAACACCAAAATTCCCGAGAATAAAGACAACTGCACCAGAAATTAAAATCACAAACGCCAGTGTGAAATAGTTGTCCACTTTAACTCTCTTAGAACGTAAATAGAAGATGCTAATGACAGAAAGGAGGATGCTTAGCAAGCTAAACGCGTTAATCATTGGGTAAGAAAGCGCATGCAGTTTTCCGGGTAAGAATAGGAAGATAATGGCGAGAATCATTAATACTCCTGCAGCCTTAAATGCGAGGTGTAATTTTTTATAGTTTGTCTTAATTACTAAGAAATGATTCACATAAATAAGCATAAAAAGAATGGCCATTGCTCCAGCAAAAGGAGGGAATCGATTCACTAGAAAAGCATTATTAGTGAAAAAATGCTGATGTGAATAACCATCGAGTGAGAATTGCAACAAACCTTGAAAGAAAACATAGAGGATGTAGTATAAAAATGTTCGGTCTTTCAGTAGCAAGAAGAAGAAAAAGTAAATGACAATAATCAAACACATGACTCCGTAGTAGAAACCATTTCTGAATTGCATTTTGTAGTCTGCGGTGTAAAAATCTCGCACGGCATGAATTTTTAAAGGGATATTAATTCCTTCGCCACCACTGGATAATTCTAAGATAAAATTTTGAGGTTCTCCTTTTTTTAATGTTAACGGGAATAAGTTTTTACGATGAAGAATATCCTTTTGAGAATAGTCAAAATCGTCCCCATTGATGTATTCTCTGACAACCTTTCCATCTTTAATTTGATAGAGAAAAACCTTGTCAGTGATTGGTCGTGCTGTCTCAAGGATAAATTCTCGTTCATTTGAGTTGTTCTCAATGGAAAATTTTACCCAAAAACGAGATGTAGCAAACTTCACCGACGGATTATCCTTGTCTAATTGGTAAAAATCATCCGTTTCTTTTTTTATAATGTTTTCAATTTCTAGAGAATGAGTTTTATCCTCTAGAATGAGAATTTGTTGTGTAAAAGAGGTGCCAAGATTATCTTCTGTAAGAATAATTGTTCCTTTTTCTTGTCCGAATAGTGCAGAGAATATGAAAATGAAATACAGAAAGAATAGTTTTCTCATGAAGTAAATATAGGAAAGATTTGGTGAATTGAAAGATGAAAATTAAAAGGTAAAAGATGATTTAATCTTTAATGACTAGAATTATTCTTACCTTCTGCCTTCTTAATTCCTTAGAGAAATGACAATAACACAACTGCAAGAAAAAACGGACAACTGGATAAAAGAATACGGTGTTCGTTACTTTGATGAAATGACAAATACAGCAATGCTCATGGAAGAAGTGGGTGAGGTTGCTCGAATCATGGCGCGTCGATATGGCGAGCAATCAGAAAAAGAAAGTGATAAAAATAAAGATCTGGGAGAAGAATTGGCAGATGTTCTTTTTGTGGTAGTTTGCCTAGCGAATCAAACAGGCATCGATTTGGAAGACGCAATTGCAAAGAATTTTGCCAAGAAAACAAAACGAGATTCTACAAGGCATTTGGATAATGAAAAGTTGAAGTAGGGAAGAGAGCAATTAGCCTTTAGCTGACAGCTTGATTGTTGTCTCAACATCAATTTTCTTACGCAAATCAAGCTATAAGCTAATCCCCAACAGCTAATATGAGTATGGCAAACTTCTTGCAAACAATTATTCGTGATTTATTACGTTTAAATACTATCTCCAAAACCAAAAAAAACAAACTGTATGAAATTTCTCCCAATTCTCTTGGCTGTTCTACTGTCCAATAATTTCTCCTTCTCACAGACCTCATTTTCAAAGTTACAACCCGGATTTAATTCCCAAGAAGCATTGGATATGATTCAGTTGTGTAACAGTTATACCTACATTGATTTATACGGAGGTGATAAAGAAATTCTCCCAAAAGGATACAAGAAAAGATATACTTCTCCAGTGATTGGAATGGATAATAAGTTTCAAATTTATCAGAAAGGGAATATCGGTGTCATCAATTATAGAGGTTCGACAGATAAAAAAGCAAGTTGGATGGAGAATATCAACTCTGCAATCATTCCAGCTGAAGGAACCATTGAAATTAAAGGAAAAACATTCAATTATAAATTTGCGAATGATACAGCTGCAGGAGTGCATAGCGGTTATGCTTTGGGTTTAGCATATTTGCACGAAGAAATTATTGCACAAGTTAAGAAGTTGAACAATGCGGGGGTTTATGACATCATTATCACAGGACATAGTCAAGGTGGTTCGTTGGCATTGTTGACAAGAGCTTATTTTGAGCATTTGCCCAACAGAAAGTTAAGTAAAAAGAATCGTTTTAAAGTGTATGCATTTGCGCAACCTATGATTGGAAATATAGAGTTGATTAAAGAGTACAATGCTAAATTCTCCCAAAAAGAAATGAGTTATTCATTGATTAATCCTGCTGATATGGTTCCAACGATGCCACTTTCATACAATGATTCAACTTTTTGGAGTTCACATTTGTCAGCTTTACTTTCAAAAGATAAAGAATTTGATAAATCAGCGATGCTAAAAGAAGGTTTGACCATTTTATTGCAGAAAAAACTACAAGGAACAGTAGAAAAATTTGGTAAATCGGTAAAAAAGCAAATTGAAAAAGAACTAGGTGAGGTGACGATGCCTGAACCTCGAAGAGAAATTAATTATGCACAAGTAGGGAATGTTATTAAGTTGCCACCACCAGAATATCCGTTAGAATTGAAAGATTCAACAATTTTAGAAGATCCTGCTTTTTTAGCTGATAATCCGCGTGATGAAAATGGTATTTTTGAAAACAAGTCAGTTTACAAGAAAACTTCTGTTAGTCAGAACCACAAACCGTATAATTATTACACGGCAATTTTGAAGGTGTATTTCCCAAGAAAATATGAGATGGTAGAACCTAAGTTGTTTGGGTTGTAATCCTCATTCTTGTAATTGGATTTTGGTTCAGAGTCAATTAATTCATCTTTCATAATCGGGAAATTTAGTTGCCGGTTTGAGAATGAAATTAGTCGAGTAGTCAAATAGTCGAGCTATCGAATCTACTTATTCTTCTCAATCACATACTCCAACACCTTCGTCATCAAGTGAACTCTATCCGGACCTCGAACATTATGCTTGTGCATCGGGTAAGGAAAGAAATCCATCTGAATGCCTAATTCTACAAAACGCTGAACCAAGGCAAAATTGTGTTGCATCACAACAACATCATCCACCGTTCCGTGAATCAATAATAAATCCCCTTTCAAATTCTGTGCATGGGTCATTAAAGAGGCTTTTTCATACCCTTTTGGATTTTGCTCTGGTCTATCCATGTAACGTTCTCCGTACATTGCTTCGTAGAACTTCCAGTCGGTAACTGGACCACCTGCAACGCCGACTTTAAATGTTCCTGCATTACGCAGCATCAAAGAAGTAGTCATAAAACCACCGTATGACCATCCATGAACAGCCAACCGATCTCCATCAACATAAGGCAATGATTTTAAATAATCAACACCAGAAAGTTGATCTTCCATTTCTACTGTTCCACATTGGCGATGAATCTGAGACTCAAAAGCAAAACCTCGCTCTGCAGAACCTCTGTTGTCAACTGTGTAAACTAAATATCCTTGCTCTGCCATCCAATACATCCACAAACTTGCTCCGTCTAGCCAAGAATTAGTAACCAATTGTGCATGAGGTCCACCGTAAACATAGACTAAAACAGGGTACTTTTTATTTGCATCAAAATTGCTCGGTTTGATTAAACGCGTATATAATTTTGTTCCATCTTTTGCGGTAATAGAACCAATTTCTGCGGTTCCAATTTTGTAATCAGCAAGTAAGTTGTCACTGCTTAACAATTCTTCAACAATTTTCCCTTTTGCATTGAGAATAACATCCTGTCCAGGAGTTGAATGACTTGAATAATGATCGTGAATGAATTCCCCATCTGTAGAAATAGTTACAGAATGAGAACCTGAAATTTTTGTGATAACTCTTGTTTTTCCTTTTAAGTCAACAGCATAAACAAGATTGTTCATTGGGTTTTCTCCAGTTGTTGTGTAGTAAATGATACCATTTCTTTCTCCGATGATATTCTTTACAACAAACTCATGATTGGTCAATTGTTTGATTAAATCCCCTTTGAAATCGTAGTAGTAAAGGTTGTTAAATCCGCTTTTCTCAGAGATCCAAACAAAATTGTTAGAGTTCTTCGAAGGGAAGAACGCGACATGTTCTGGTTCTACCCATTTGTCGTTGGTTTCTTCTAGCAATGTTCTGACAAATTCTCCAGTTGTTGCATCAAATACGTTCAGCCAATAATGATCTTGGTCACGATTCACTTCAGCAATCACCACAAATTTATTGTCAGGTGTCCACGAAAGGTTGGTTAAGTAATTATCTTCCCCTTCTCTAGGAGAAATGAAAACAGTTTGTCGTGAAGAGAGGTTGTAAATTCCAACTTTAGGCTTCTCCGATTTTTGTCCTGTCATTGGATATTTTATAAACATCACTTCTCCCGGAGTCTTTGTGTTGTCTAGAAGTGGGTAATCTGCAACTTCCGACTCATCTTTTTGGTAGAATGCCAATGCATTTCCATCGGGCGACCAAAACAATCCATTTGTTATTCCAAATTCACTTCTTGCAATTGCTTGACCTGAGACAATATTCTTATCTTCATTATCGGTTACAATAATTTTTAATCCTTTGCTAGAGTTGATATAAACATTATTTTGTTTCGTAAAAGCAAGGTTCTCAGTTCCGTTATGAAAGGTTGTATTCTCTGCCGATTCATCCAATCCGTGAATCAATTTTCCTTTTTCATCAACGGTATTATAACTGTAGAATTTAAGTCCATCGTTTACCCAAAATTCATTCTCATCCTTCCATTCAAAGCCAGAAAACCAGTTTAATTCTGCATTCAGTGCTGTGTTCAATTCTTGAATCGTTAAAATTTCTTTTGCTTCCGTATTTCTTTCCGATGCTTTCATTAGTTTTTGATAGCTTTCTAAATAGGTATAGCAATCAGTATTTGGAACCCAGCTAAACATAGCCAATGATTGCGGATAGAATTTACCGTATTGTTGCATCACTGCATCTTCTAACGTTAGTTCTTTCTGCTGACCAAAAGAAAAGGCAGAGAATAAGAATACAGCTACTAAAATTTTGAACGTAAGTTTCATTTGTTTGTTTTGAAATTCCCGTAAAGATAGAAAAAAAGGAGTATTAGATTGTTGGAGCATTCGAGCGTTAGAGCATTCGAACTTTAGATTTGTCAGTTTTTTTTCCAAAGCGAAGCAATATTTTCGTTGTTAGGAATGCGCATTATATGTTCTTTTCTTGTAAAGCAATCTTAAGTGAAGGTAAAATTCGGAGCTGTTTGAGCCATTTGGCGAGTTCTTCGAATTTCCTTCACGTAGATTAGATTTACGAAAAGATTATATCAGCGCTAGACTTTTTTGCGAACTTTTTTTGGCAATAAGAATCTTGTGAAAGCAAGATGAAGACCAAGCGTTAGTGCAGGGATAAAAAGTGGAAAGAATTTCAAGGTCGACGACTATTAGTTCTATTTATTATCTTTGCGCAAAAGAAAAAATCTCAATGAAACATATTCAACAAGTATCCATAGAAAAAGCAATTAATAAAATTGACAATCTAGATGAAGACGGATTAGAAAGAGTATCTGAAACTTTCGCATTGGCGCAACAAACGTTACTAGGATATGTAATGTCTGCAGCACTTGAATATAAAAATGAGCAACTCGAAGGATTGTTGATTTATTATTTTTGCTTAATATCAGAAGCGTTCGTACAAGAGCAAGTTTTGATGAATGTGATTTCAGAAGACGACATCGAGGCTTTTGAAGAACCTTTCTTTGAAATGTTAGATCATTATTTTGATACCGATAATGAAGAAGTGCTCAATGATTTTATTGATCAGCCAGAATTGACTCGCTTTATGATGATAGAAATAAGCACGAAAGATGAAGACGGTTCTTCTCTAGACGATGAAACAGCAACACAATTGTTTATAGTAACATCAGCGATGATTACCTTAATGAATAAGGCAATTAAATTGTGAAAACACCGCAAGAAATAGTGGATTTAATGATGTCGAATGATCGATTCAGTAAATGGATGGATTTGAACATTACCAAAATTGATAAAGGAATTTGCGAGGCAACATGCAAGGCAAAGGATGAAATGCTCAACGGTTTTGATATTCTACATGGTGGAATTACCTATTCTATTTCTGACTCTTTACTCGCTTTTGCTTCCAATGCCTATGGGTATAAATGTGTAAGTATTGAGACCTCTATTTCGCATACACGTTCTGTGAAAGTCGATGAGGTTCTGACAGCTAAATGCACGGAAATTAACCGAGGAAAGACAATTGGAATTTA
>JAJRQP010000080.1 GCA_024280195.1 Bacteroidota bacterium
ATGAATAGAGTTGTGAATCAACTAGGTTTAGAATATGATGATAATGGTGAATTAGCAAAGTCTGGATCAATCGACGAAAAGGGATTGAAATTACTAAATGAATTGCCCTACTATGATCAAAAACATCCAAAATCCTTGGGGACAGAATGGCTTGAAAGAGAGTTTTATCCTAGAACCAATCAAATTTCTAATCCTCAAGATTGCTTACGAACCATTGTTGAACATGTCGCTATTCAAATAGGCAAAAGCTTGGAAGGAAATAAATCTGTTTACATAACTGGTGGTGGTGTTAGAAACTTATTTTTATTAGAGAGAATTAAGCATCATTTCAACGGAGAAGTAATCATTCCAAAAGAACAAATTGTAGATTTCAAAGAAGCAATCATCTTTGGCTTTTTAGGGGTGTTATTTTTGGAAAACATTCCGAATTGTTTATCTAGCGTGACTGGAGCGAAGGAAGATGTTATTGGAGGAGTTTTACACAGAGCACCGGAGAACTAGAGTGTTGGAGCTTTCGAGTATTGGAAGTTTAGAGCATTCGACTATTTGACCGTTACACTATTTGACAACTCGACAGCTTACAAGTAAAATCATACTACACAACAACTTCAATCAATTTCATCATAACAATCAGCGTCATCAGTGTTCTATTCTCGGCTGCTTAACTTCTCCAAGTTCTTAACTTCTAATTTCATCAACAACATGCCTCTTAAAGAAAATCTAAATTCATTGATTTCGTTGAATTACTTTTTTAACTTTGTTGACTTGAATTTAAGACTCAACGTATGAAAACCTTATTAGATAAATTTGAAAACAAACGACCAGAAATCGTTTTCGAATGGAAAGACGCAGAAACAGAGGCCGAAGGCTGGGTAGTTATTAACTCTTTGCGAGGTGGTGCTGCTGGTGGAGGAACAAGAATGCGTGTAGGTCTTGATAAACGTGAAGTAGAGAGTTTAGCAAAAACGATGGAGGTTAAATTCACCGTTGCTGGACCTGCTATCGGAGGTGCAAAATCTGGAATCAACTTTGATCCAAGTGACCCTAGAAAAGAAGGAGTTCTTCGTAGATGGTATGCAGCAGTCACTCCATTGTTAAAGCATTACTACGGAACGGGAGGAGATTTAAACGTTGATGAAATTCACGAAGTTATTCCGATTACAGAAGATTGCGGAGTATGGCATCCTCAAGAAGGTGTTTTCAATGGACATTTTCAACCGAGAGAAGCTCAGAAAATAAATCGAATTGGACAACTTAGACAAGGAGTGCTAAAAGCAATTGAAGATACCTCTTTCTCTCCTGATGTTAGTAGAAAATATGTCGTAGCAGACATGATTACAGGTTACGGCGTAGCAGAATCAATCAAGCACTACTATTCTATTTGGGGTGGAAGTTTAAAAGATAAAAAAGTCATCGTTCAAGGTTGGGGAAATGTTGGTTCTGCCGCAGCTTTCTATCTTGCACAAGAAGGAGCAAAAATTGTTGGAATCATTGACCGAGTTGGTGGATTAATCAACGAAGATGGTTTCTCTTACGAAGAAATTAAACAATTATTTCTCGACAAAGACGGAAACCAATTGAATCACCCAAATATGATGTCTTATGATGACGTTAACGCAAAAATTTGGGATATTCAAGCAGAAGTTTTCATTCCTTGCGCAGCCTCTAGACTAATCACAGGTGACCAAGTGGAAAGAATGCTTGCAACTGGAATTGAAGTGATTTCTGCAGGAGCAAATGTTCCTTTTGCAGATCCTGAAATATTCTTCGGTAAGATAGCAGACCATGCTGATAATAACATTGCGATTATTCCTGATTTCATCTCTAATTGTGGAATGGCAAGAGTATTTGCTTACTTAATGAGTAACGATTTAAAAGAGTTAACTGATAAAGGGATTTTCAATGATACAAGTGAAATCATTAGAAAGGCACTTATCAATACACATAAAATTAACCCTAACAAAACCGGAATTGCTAAAGCAGCTTTTGAAATTGCACTGAAGCAACTTGTATAAACTAAAACAAACAATTAAACTTTTATGGAAATTTTTATCATTATTATATTTATCCTTGGTTACCTAGCGATTACCTTAGAACATAGTTTAAAGCTAGATAAATTGATCCCTGCATTGATTATGATGGCAGTGTGCTGGGCGCTTGTTGCCTTTGGCATTGAAGGGTTTACTCAGTGGTTTGACTCTGGAGAACACGCTCTTGTAGAAGGGTTTGGAGCAATGGGAATTGAAGCTAAACATCACCTAATGGAAGAAACACTCTTGCATCACTTAGGTAAAACAGCAGAGATTCTTTTCTTCTTGCTAGGAGCAATGACGATTGTTGAAATCATTGATCATTTTGATGGATTCTCTACTTTCAAAAGATACATTAAAACAAAGAATAAAAAACGATTATTATGGATTTTCACAATCCTTGCATTTATTCTTTCTGCAATCATTGACAACCTTACAGCAACGATTGTGTTAATCACGATTCTTCGAAAAATAATCAGTGACAAAAATACACGAATGTGGTTTGCTGGTCTAATTATCATTGCCGCAAATGCAGGTGGAGCGTGGTCTCCAATTGGTGATGTTACTACCACAATGCTATGGATAGGAAATAAAGTAACAACGGATGCATTGATAGCTAACTTATTGCTTCCATCATTAATTTGTATGATTATTCCAACTTTCATTGCTTCATTTATGGAACCATTTAAAGGTGACTTGGTGAAAGATATAGAAGTGAAACCAGAATCAGTTCATGACACAACTTATAGTTCTATCATGTTGTACTTAGGCCTTGGAATGATTTTGTTTGTTCCTGTTTTCAAAACAATTACTCACCTCCCTCCTTATGTTGGAATGATGCTCTCATTAGGAGTAGTTGCCATTTTTGCAGAGGTATTCAGTTCACGTCAATTCAAATTAACAACTTTGGGAGACCATTCTAAAGATGCTGGTCATCACAGTCCTGTTCACAAGTCATTGTCCAAAATAGAAATGCCTTCTGTGTTATTCTTCTTTGGGATATTAATGGCAGTTGCAGCAATGGAGAGTTTAGGTTTGTTATTCAATTTTGCTGAAACTTTGAACACGGCTATTCCAAATACAGACATCGTTGTTTTATTGTTAGGAATAGGCTCTGCTATTATTGACAATGTTCCTCTTGTTGCAGCAAGTTTAGGAATGTTTCAACAAGAATTAAATGATCCAATCTGGCACTTTATTGCTTATTCTGCTGGTACAGGTGGTAGTATGTTAATTATCGGTTCTGCTGCAGGTGTTGTCGCAATGGGAATGGAGAAAATTTCTTTCTTCTGGTATTTCAAAAAAATAAGCTGGCTTGCATTTTTAGGATTCATCAGTGGAGCACTTGTTTTCATGTTGATGGAATCAATGAAATAATAAATTAAAATTCAAAACGTTATATATATTATGAGTTTATCTTTCTTATTACAAATTGACCAAACTGGTATTGAAGAATCAGTTGGAGTTACAGACATCAGCCTTTGGGAAATCCTTAAAGGATCTGAAGAATTCGGCAACGAGGGAATTGGTTGGTCAGGATGGGGAATTATCATTACCCTTTCATTGATGTTAGGTTATGCCATCTTCATTTTTGTAGAACGCTATTTAGCTTTAAGAAAAGCCAATAAAGAGGAAAAAGGCTTTATTGCTAAGATCAGAGAATACATTGTTGATGGAAAAATTGATTCTGCGAAAGACTACTGCTCTAGGTCTCACGCTCCTTCTGCAAGAATGATTGAGAAAGGTATTGCTCGTTTAGGAAGACCAATTGAAGTTATTTCTGCATCTATTGAGAATGCTGCTAAATTGGAAATTCTTAGACTAGAGCAACGTTTAAGCTTCTTAGCGACAGCGGCAGGTGCTGCACCAATGATTGGGTTCTTAGGAACAACAGTTGGTATGGTAGGTGTATTTATTGATTTACAGAATGCTGCAAGTTTAGATATTGATGTAATCGCACCAGGAATTATGACCGCAATGATTACAACTGTTGCTGGTTTGGTTGTTGGTATTGTTGCTTATGTAGGTTACAACTTTTTAGTCGCAAGAATAGGAAACGTAGTGTACCAAATGGAGAATGATGCGTTAGAGTTTATGGATATTCTTCAACAACCTGGTAAATAAATAGAATATGGATTTAGGAACAAGAAATAAAGTTAAAATTGAGGGTGGAATGGCTTCCATGACCGATTTGGTCTTCTTGCTGTTGATCTTTTTCATCATCATGAGTCTGATGAGTCAAGACCAAACTCCAATTGATTTGCCTAAACCAAATGAAGAACTAACGAAAGTTCCCGATCCTGTAGGCCCAACGGTAATTATTACAGAAGACAACAGATACGTTGTTATGCCTGGTGGCGACATGGACAGTCCTATGGAGTTTGAAGATATTAGAGAAATTACAGCATCCGTTGTCGAAAGTTCAGGTAAATCGAAACTTAAAATAGCCGGACATCGTAATGCAGACTATGAAGCTGTGTTTAATGTACTCGCTTTATCGCAAGCAAATGGCTGGGATCCTGTGCTAGCGTATGATAGGTGACGTAAGCTGGTGTTAGAAGTAGGCGCCTGTGAGTATTATGAATTGTGAAGTTGATAGGTGTTAAGATTATGAATTGTGAAGTTGATAGGTGCTAAGGTTATGAATTGTGAAGTTGATAGGTGTTAAGATGAAAAATTAAAAATGGAAGCAGATAGGTGTTAAAATTATGAATTATGAGTTTTTGAAACATCAAATTTTAACCTTCGAAAGCTCGTAGAGCGTTTCTAACAAGTAAAAACAAGGCACGATTGTTTCATGTACTAAGAAAATTTAAAAGAAAAAATGGCAATTCCAATAGCAAATAAAATAGACAAACGAAAAGGGGCAGTTGCTGCGCTTATCGGTTTACTATTGCTTGGAGTTTACATGGCATTGATTTCTTTTCAAATAGCAGATCCACCACCACAACCCGTTTTGGTAGAAGTGGATACAGAAATCCCATTAATTGAATTAAAGAATTTAAGAGTTGAAGGTGGCTCTGGTTCAGGAAGTCCTTCAGATGCCGAGGTAAAACCACCCAAGCCAAAAACAGAGAAGATTATCACCACAGAGGAATCGGAGACAGAGGTAAATACAGGAGAAGCCAATACAACGAATTCTCCAACTTCTTCTGAGACATCTAGCACAACAGAGCAATCAAACGACCCTTTCTCTAGTGGAGGTGCCGGAAATGGTGACAGCGGAGGCGCTGGAGACACATTTGGAGGTGACTCTGGAACAGGAACAGGTGGCAATGGCGGTGACGGAAGCGGTAAAGGCCGTGTTCGTTTAATCGATCCAAACATTAGTGGAGTTCAATCGAACGTGAATGCAACCATTTACTTAAAAGTAACGGTTGATGCAGAAGGAAATGTAATTGCTGCGTATAACATCAAAGCAAAAACGACTACAACTAATCAAATTCTGATTAACAAGGTAATTTACGAAGTAAAACGTCAGACAAGGTATAACAAAGATCCAGGCGCACCATTGTCTAAAGCGTATATGACGATTAAAGTTAAAGCGCATTAATTCTTACCAACAAGAAATCAATTGGTTGTTTGAGCAATTTCCCTCTTATCAAAAGATAGGTTCAAAGGCGTATAAACCAACATTAGAAAACATTCTTACAATTACCCAAAGAATAAATTCTCCCGAAAAACATTTAAAATTTGTACACGTAGCAGGAAGCAATGGCAAAGGATCAACCTGCTCGATGTTGGCATCCATTCTTACAGAAGCAGGATACAAGGTTGGACTATTTACCTCACCACACATTTCTGATTTTACAGAGCGTATTAGAATTAACGGAGAGTGTATTTCCAAAGAAAATGTCGTTTCGTTTATTCAAAGAATTAAAGAAGAACCTTTTGATTTCTCCCCCTCCTTCTTTGAAGTTACTTTTGCAATGGCGTTGGATCATTTCAAAGAAGAGAACTGTGACATCTGCATCATTGAAACAGGTCTCGGAGGAAGACTAGATGCAACAAACATCATCTCTCCTATTCTATCTGTAATTACGAACATCTCACTTGAACACACCAATATTCTTGGAGAAACTATCGAAGAAATTGCAATCGAAAAAGCAGGAATTATCAAAGAGAATATTCCTGTTGCTCTAGGGATAATGTCTAAAGAATTACTCGAACAGTTTACAACTATTTCGGAAGAAAAAAACGCAAAGGTTTATTTTACAGAATTAAAAAACCATTCTTTTAGTTTGCCTTTACTTGGAGAATACCAAAAAGACAACTTCCAATTGGTTTTGAATGCGGTTCATCTTTTAAAAAGTACTGATTTTTCAATTTCTGAAGAAGCCATTCAAAAAGGTCTTGATAGATTAAATCAAAACACAGGATTCGCTGGAAGATTACACATTGTCGAAAAAAAACCTTTGGTAATTATGGATGTTTCTCATAATTCAGATGGAATTAAAGCAACTCTTTCCTGTATCGAAGAAATCAATCAAGGAAAATTACATATCGTTTTTGGATCAAGCAGTGACAAAGACTTATCTACAATTTTCGAAGAACTTCCAGAAAATGCAAATTTTTTCTTTACAGAATTTAGTAATCAGAGAAGTTCTTCAATAGCATCGCTCAAAAAAGAATCAGAACAAAATAAATTTAAGAATGTTGCTTTTTTTTCTAATGCACAAAATGCATTGGAGAATGCAAAATTGACTGCAAATCAATCCGATACGGTATTAGTGATTGGTAGTTTTTACTTGGTGGGAGATTTAATTTAATTTTTTTTAATTTTATTCTTGCTGTTAAGAAAATCAAGTGTATATTTGCACACGCAATTTGATAAACGAATCAAATTTATAAAGTATTGGGAGATTAGCTCAGTTGGTTTAGAGCACCTGCCTTACAAGCAGGGGGTCGTAGGTTCGAATCCTACATTTCCCACAATTTAAGGCTTCCAAACGGAAGCCTTTTTTTATTCAATGATTTTATGTTCTACACTTACATTTTATATTCGCAGAATATAAACTCTTACTATATTGGATACACAGGTGATGAACTTGAATCAAGATTAAAAAAACACAATTCAAATCATAAAGGATTCACTGGTCGCTCTTCTG
>JAJRQP010000081.1 GCA_024280195.1 Bacteroidota bacterium
GATGTAGTAATCATTGTCCCAACCATATTTTGGTGTAATGAAACCTGTATTCAATGCTTTGGAAGCAAAAATAATCGAGTTGTTAAAGTAAGTAGGGGAGAAGTCGCCTTTATCAGAATTGATATCCGTTTCTTTTACTCGATAAAATGCTGAATCAGAAAAGAGACTGTTAAATTGATCTTGTTCTGCAATGATTCGCTTAAAGAATTTATTCTCAGGAAATAAGTTGGAGCTTTCTCTAGCAACTGAAATACTTTTACCATATTTCTCTGCAAATCTTAGCGCATCGATGTAATGTATTCTATCGTGTTCATCTAATTTGTTTTTGATATCAAGTTGCTCGTAATAAAGCGTTGATTCTTTCATTCTGAATAGATGAAAATGACATTCAGCAGCTTTTTCAACATTCTCCCAATTTCCTTTTGAGTGACCAGAAACAGCCTTGTTCGCTAATTCATCATACATTTCAACGCATTTGAAATATTCTCTATTGTTGAATAATTTATCTGCGGCTCTTTGTTTCATCTTCTGAGAAAACGCAAGATTAGCAATCAATAATGTAAGTAGTGTAATTATGATTTTCATGTTAGAAATATCTTGGAGATGTATAAACAGATTTTTTAGGCTTAAAATCGAATCGTAAGAAGATCTCATGAGATCCTGATTGATAAGTTCTTAATCCATTAATAGGGAAGTCGTAAACATATCCAATACTAAGCATATCTTTAATGTTATAAACGAGATTTACTCCCATTGCCTCATGGAAACGGTACATTATACCTGTCCATAGTTTATCATACATCAATAGACTCACATTTACATCTGCAGTAATTGGAGAATTGGGTGTGTATTTAATCAACGCAGAAGGTTGTAATTTTAGAACACTGTTTAATTTCAAAACAGTTCCTCCTGTGATGAAGAAGTGTCTTGCATTTAATTTTGATCCAAGTGAATCTAGAATGGAAGAGGATGCTTCCAAAATTCTTGGAGAAGAAACTCCGAAAAAATGTTTATCGCTGTAATAATAAATTCCTGCGCCTACATTTGGCTTCGTTTCACTGAATGTTTTTCCAAAATAAACATCATTTGGGTCATTAACTTGAACCGTAGAAAAGTCATATCCAACAATATCTACTCCACCAGATATACCAACAGCTAAGCGACTTGTCTTTTTATTGACAGCAATGCTACCACTTATATCTCCAAAAACAGAGGTTCTAGTTCTATTTCCAATTCGGTCATTGACCATGTGCGCTCCGATTCCCATTGATTTCTGAAGAATAGGTGCTTGAATGCTGAACCATTGCGTATTAGGTGCTCCTTCAAAGTCAACCCATTGAAATCTTGCGATTGCAATTGCGCTCAATGCATTTCTACTTCCAGCGTAAGCAGGATTGAAATACAGTTTATTGTACATGTACAAAGACATTTGTTCGTCTTGCTGTGCATTAGAGTAATTGGATAGTAATCCAAAGCACAGAATAATAATTGCTTTAATTTTCATCTGATTTCAATTCTTTGCTTAATATTCAACTTCTAAATAACCTTTAAATATTCCTGTCTCATCCCCATTATTCAGGTTGATGATATAGAAATAGGTGCCAGCAGGAACTTTTCCATCACCACCATCAATTTTAGCTCCTTTGTTAACCTCTCCAGCCCAATCGTTGTTGTATGGAGAAGAATAATAAATTAAATTCCCCCATCTATTAAAAACTGAAACTTCTGCATCTAGAATTTCATCTAAGCCTTCAATGATCCAAACATCGTTATTTCCATCTCCGTTAAGAGTTACCAAGTTAGGTATGAATAGACAATCAGCACTGTGGCTAATGTCAAGATATGTTGAATCAAAACCAGCGCAACCATTCGAATCAATCACTGTTAGGATATACCAACCTTCATCAGAGCTACTTAAACTCGTTGATATAACAGGGTTCTGATCTGTAGAACTAAATCCATTTGGACCTGACCAGAAATAAGAGTCACCTCCATCACCGTAAAGAATTAATTTTGATTTTGGGCATAAAGATGTATCTGCAGAAGAATAAGCAGGAACATTCGTAACAATATTTACAAGAATACTATCTGTGTTTTGACATCCTTCTGTATCAATCGCATCAACAAAATAATAACCTTGTGAATTAGCATTTAAGTCAAGGATTGTCACAGGATTTCCAGTTTCTGTATATGAATTTGGACCACTCCAAGAATAAGTTGATGCTCCATTAGCCGTCAGTGTTGCACTGCTCCCAATACAGTAAGCAGTTGTTCCAACATTTGAAGTAATGGTTATACTTGGAAGCGGAAGAACATCAATTATTATCGTCCCTGTATTACTACAACCATTATTATCAATCCCAGTAACTGTGTATGTTCCTGCGTTTAGATTAGTAGCATTGCTAATTGTTTCCGTAGCATTACTTCCTGTGAACGCATCAGGTCCAGACCAAGAGTAGGTAGTTGCACCACTTGCAGTTAAGACAATGTCTTCATTAAGACAGATTGTTGAGTCGTTATTTGCTGCTGTAACATCAACAGTTGGTAAAGCGTTAATCGTTACCATTTCACAAGCTGAAGGGCCTGTGCAACCTGTAACAGTTTGACTGACACAATAAGTTCCTGCTTCTAATTGAGTAATTGGTGAAATAGCAATTGTATTATTTGAAGAAGAAAAACTATTAGGCCCCGTCCAGTTAAAAGTGGCTCCTGCATCTCCAGTTACTGATAGGTTGACAGCACCATTAAGACATGGAGTGTTATCGTCGATTGTAACTATTGGAGCCGATGGTGCACCAGGATTGATTACATTAAAAGGGCCGAAAGTATTGGAGCATGTGTTTCCATCTGTAACAGTCAATGTATAACTTCCTGCAGGAATTCCAGATAAATTAGCTATGTTTCCAACATTAGTTGAGCCATTTGACCAAGAATAAGAAAAAGATGGACTACCGTTTGCAACAGAACCTGTTAAAGCTCCATTTGATCCTCCACAATCTGAATTGGTTGCAGTTGGATTAGCGCTTAAGGTTGGTAATGCATTTACTGAAACTGCAATAACATCTGTATTAGCACAGCCATTATTATCAATACCAGTTACAGTATAATTGGTCAAAGAAGAAGGACTAACATTAATTGTAGCACCATTCTGAGCATTACTCCACGTATAGGTTGATGCACCCGTTGCTGTTAAGTTAATGTTATCTCCGGCACATATTGCTGCTGTCGCCCCGTTGGTAATGGATACATTTGGTAATGGGTTAACAGTTACGATGGTTATTAGAGTTTGCTTATAATCGCAAAGCCCTGTAACTTCTGCAGTGTATGATTGTGTTGTTGCTGGTGTTACAGTAACAGATGATGTCGTCTCTCCAGAATGAGGCCAATAATAAGAGGTTGCTCCTAAAGGCGCATTTAATGTGACAGAACTTCCAATACATATTGGTGCAACAGGGACAATTTCAGGAAATTGGACTCCTGATTCTGCAGAGATGGTATAATTACAAATATCACCCGCAAATCCATCAACCATTAAATAATAATCATTACCAATCGTCAATCCAGTTGCTACTAATGTGAAATTTGAATTACTTTCACTAAAGTTAGATACAGGAATAAAATTCGTGCAATTAGTTGCTTCAAAAATTTGCATTTGAATGCCTGCATTTGTAAAACAATCTGAGATGGTAACATTTAAAGTTGCCGTTGCTAAAGCAGCTGTAAATTTAATCCAGCTATTGTTATCAATTTGAACGTCATAAGCTGGTTCATTTCCATTTACTCCAAAAATTCCTCCTTGATTGGTTCCAGGTGTGTAGGCGTATGTCCCTAAAACCTCTGCATTTCCCCGCATATTACTAGGCCTGTCAACTGTATAAGAACCACTTGTTGAAGCACTGTACCCATTAATGTCACAGATGTACAATGCATTCAGACAATCATCATTCGTTGCTGTAGACACACAAATTCCAAAGTCACCTGAACTAGTACCAAAACCAAAATACCTCAAATAAACGGTTGAACCAGGAGTTAAACCATTGGCAGAGATTAATGGCATGAAATCATAAGTTGATCCAGGATAATTATGGTCATCTGAACAAACAACCTGAGTTAAGGCTCCGCAAGTTCCCGTATATAAAACCATTACACCATCAGTTATTGCGCCTGCACCACTTAACGGTTGTGCAGTAATATCTACATTTCCTGAAGCAGGAACAGTTATTGAAAACCAAACATCATGAGAAGAAGAAGAAAAACCACCAATTGCTGCTCCACTTCCTCCAATACACGATGCAGGAGTTGGTGCTCCTGTTGAAGCGGTAGACCCGACTGTCGTGAATTGTAAATATTGACAAGTTGCCGTCACAGTCGGAAGTTGAATTGCATTACATGGCTCATCATTAGTTGGTACAGGAGTAGGAGCTCCCGTTACACAAATTTGAAAATCGCCTGTTGTTCCTCCAAAGTAATCATAAACTCGAATTCTGTAGGTTTGTCCAGGTATTAATCCAACAATATCAGATTGTTCGTCTTGACTAGTTAATGTATTATCAATACAAGCTAAGGATGTTAATGCTCCACAAGCTCCTGAATATACTTGGAAAACGAGATCTAAATTATCAATAGGTCGAACCAAGATATTCTGTAAAGAATTAGTTGCTGTAAAGGTAAACCAAACATCATCATCCGCATTACCTGCACATCCTGCATATGATTGTGTTGCACCATCTGTTGTGGCTGTCACAAAAGAACAAGCTGAATTAACTAGTAAATTAGTTGGACTTCCGCATAGGTTGTTAGCAGGAGGAGGGGGGGGAGTTGTTAAGCAAATAGTAAAAGTACCTGTCCCAGAACCTGCTCCGTAATGATAAATTCTTATTCTATACGTGTTGCCAATTGTTAAAGAACTCACATTTACTGTCTCAACATCTCCCGTAAGGCCACCGTCATGGCAATCTAAAGACGCAAGAACTCCGCATCCTCCAGAGAATACTTGAACTACAGGATCCATTCCTGCGGATGGGGTTACAATAATTTGGTGAGCTGTTGAGGTAGCAACGAATTGATACCAGACATCATCGTCCGCATTACCGACACATCCCGGAATTGTTTGGGTTGCTCCTGCTGTTGTTCCAGCTGTTGGAGAACTACAGTTTGCAGAAACTCCAATAACTGTTGCCGATGTACAGCCATTTGATTGTGCATTAATTGAAAACGCAGTTAACACTAATGAAAGTGTAATGGAAATTATTTTTTTCATGGAAAAGTATTTAGTCCTTTAGTTTTCTAAAAGACAATGGAGATAAATTGTTTTCTAACAGAAATGTTTTAACAGGAATAGGAGAGAAATCGTCTCTTTCTTCACCTTTCAATTCTTTAGCTAAGGGAGAAAGAGTGAAAATGAGTTCTCCTTTATTCGCTTCTACTTTGTATTTAATCTTTGTGGATTGTATTCTTTCCAATTGAGAACATTTCTGCTCTAATTGTGAAATAGAAAAAGGATCTACAGAGCCTTCAAATGTCATGACATAAGTTTGAGAATAGCTTACAAAGGATAAACAAAGTGTAAACGAAAGAGCAATAAATGTTTTCATAAAATGTAGTATAAAGTAGCGTTGTGAAGATGTTAGTATCTTATTAACTCAACGAAAATACCTAAAATTGAATGAATTAGCAAATTTATTTTATTGTTGACTTGAAATGATAAGGAGAAAGGTTAATGTTAAAGCAATTCCTCAATGATTCTGTCCATAGAATAACCTTCTGCTTCTGCACGGTAATTTCTGACTAGACGATGTCTTAAAATTGGCTTTGCGACAGCTTTTACATCTTCAATATCTGGAGAATATTTTCCGTTAAGTGCAGCATGACATTTAGCGCCGATGATTAAATATTGAGACGCTCTTGGACCAGCTCCCCATGTGATAAAATCTTTGGTGATTTTTGGAGCGGTAGCATCATTGACTCTCGTTTTTGCGACGAGTTTAACAGCGTATTCTAACACATTATCAGCAACAGGAATTCTTCGTATTAATTCTTGATAATGCAATATTTGTTCGTTAGAAATAATCTCGTTCAATTGAATTTTTTGATCAGTGGTCGTTGATTTAACAATTGCCATCTCTTCTTGAAAACTTGGATAATCGACCCATACATTGAACATAAAACGGTCTAACTGTGCTTCTGGTAGAGGGTAAGTTCCTTCTTGTTCAATTGGGTTCTGCGTCGCAAGCACAAAAAATGGAGAAGGTAAATCATAGGTTGAGCCAGCAGTTGTAACCTTTTTCTCCTGCATAGCTTCTAGTAAAGCTGCTTGCGTTTTTGGTGGAGTTCGATTAATTTCATCTGCCAGAATTATATTAGAAAAGATAGGTCCTTTTAAGAATTTAAAATTTCTTGATTCATCGAGTATTTCAGAACCTACAATATCAGAAGGCATTAAATCGGGTGTGAATTGAACTCTATTAAAATTCAAGCCTAAACAGTCAGCAATTGTATTAACCAGTAATGTTTTAGCCAATCCAGGAACACCAACTAGCAGGCAATGTCCTCTAGAAAAAATTGAAATTAAAACTTGATCCACTACGTCCTCTTGACCAACGATTACTTTATGTATTTCTGTTTTTAATTCTTGATAATGTTTTACAAGACCATCGATTGCTTCTTTGTCAGACATAAATTTCTTTTTTTTCTAATAACGAATATAGTATTTACTTTGAAATCCATTCATTTTGAAACTGACAATTTTTGTATTCATCGTCAATCTTGATGTAAGCGTTACTGATTTTGGATTGCGTCCAAGATTCAATTAGTTTGGTTCGTTTATCGTTCATTGTTGCTCTTTGAATCAAAGAATAATCGTCTTTTAAGTTCGCTCTGTGCGGTGCTGTTCTTTTCATTAGTCTTACTATTCTTACTCCTTGCTTGCGCTCAATTTGATTCATGTACAAGTTCGGTTGCGAAATATCACCTTGCTCCATTGCATCTGTCAAAAGATAAATCTGCTGATCGACCTGATTTAGGTCTTCCATGTCCCAAGTTTGTTCACCTGTTATAGGATTCGTTATTATTCCTTTGTTTAGACGAGTTGCTTCATCGTTAGAGAATTCTATAACAGCTTTCTCCCAGGTAATTTGTCCTTCCTTTAATAGGTTGTAGCAAGAATCAATTCTTACTGAAGCATTTTCAAGAGCATCATTTTCAAAGTTAGGAATAATCAATATGTGCTTAACTTTGTAATTATCACCTTTTCGATCTATCAATTTGATAATGTGGTAACCGTAAGGTGATTCAAAAACATCTGAAACATCATCAATTTCCATATTAAAAATGGTTGCTTCAAAAGTTGGAACCATCATTCCTCTTGTTCCTTCAATTTCTCCTCCTAAACGAGCACTTCCAGGATCCATAGAATGAATTCTAGCTTGCGTAGAAAAAGATTTTCCATCTCTTACAATAGCATTTCTGATGTTTTGTAAATCATCAAACGCTCTTTGCTTATCTTCTACTGTGACTTCAGGGTAGAAGACAATTTGTTGAAAACTCAATTGAGAGTTAATTAATGGAATACTATCCATAGGTAAAGAATTGTAGAAATTTTGAACATCTCTTGGTGTGATACTGATTTCACTTGTCATTTGACGCTCCATTTCTTTAGAAAGCAATTGATCTTTAATAATTGGTCTAAATTCTCTTTTAATTTGAGCTACTGTTTTTCCGTAAAATTCTTCCAGTTTTTGTCGTCCACCGATTTGCTGTTCAATAACGCGTAGTTTATTCTCCATTTCAGCATCTACTTGCGCATCTGTAATCTCAATGCTATCCAGCTGTGCTTGGTTAAGCAAAAGATATTGATACATTAATTGTTCAAGAATTTGGCAATCAATTTCAGGTGTCAACTCAATTCCTCCTTGAAGTGCTTGTAGTTTCTGTGCTTGAATGTCAGATAGTAAAACAATATTGTCGCCAACTTGTGCAACAATTTTATCGATTGTTTCTCCTTGTGAAAACACAGAAGTCGCTAAGGCAAGCGTTAAACTAAAGGTTAATAATAATCTCATTTTCTTTTTTTATTCTTTGTATTAAATCTACTTCTTTTTCGCTTCTTACTTTTTGTAATCTGTGAGAAATAATTGTTCTCTTAATTTCACTTCTTAAGAAGCTAACTGGTGGAGCTTCTGTTTTTAATTTAAAATCAATGATATTTATAAAGTAGGTAAAGTTATCATCTGATAGATATGTTTTGGACCTATTAAGAACAATGTTATCAACATTAATTTTGGATACAGGAATGTCTTTGGCAATTTCCCTAAAATAAACCCATGTCGAATCATTGAAATAATAGTTCTCAGCGTAAAGTTTGGCATAAGAATTAACTTCTGCTAGGTCTTTATCATTTTTTAACAAGAATAACTGGTGCACATTCTCAGATTTGAAATCTAATTCTTTTGGAATTTTCAGGTAAAAGGCTTTCACTAAGTAATCTTGAAGCACAAATTCGTTCTGATGTTCTTGGTAGTAACTCAGAATTTCATCTTCTGTGACAATTGTATCGAGTAGTTGAATGAATTCTTGTTTTTCAATGTAGAATCTAGAAAGTTCCTGGGATAATTCTTTTGATCTGATTTCAATCGATAACCATTCTTCTGGATATTTTTTTTTGAGTGAAGCAACAAAAGCCTCGTTCTCGCACCAGTTCAGAACTACTTTTTTTAATTGTGTTGTATCTGTTATTTTATATCCTTTATTTTGGAGTAAGGTTATTGCATCGCTTTCTGTTAATTCAGACTCCCCAACTTTTGCAATAACTTTCTCATTCGAGTTACAAGAATATAATAGAAACATGCAAAACAGGCTGACGATTATGCCAGCCTGCTTAATGAATTTTATTTTTTGTTTATTTACCAAGGGAGTATAATGCTTCTTCGTTAACGACAATTTTGTGTTTAGCATTTAATTCTTTTAACCATTCTTTTTCTAAATAGTTTTGGTAATCAGATGTTGCTGCTCCTTTACACTCACTCAATTCTTTTTGAGCTGGAGAAAGAATCTTATTAACTTTTACAACGAAATATTTATCATCAACTTGGTAAGGCTTGTTTAATCCTTCTGATAGCTGAGTATCTTTTAGGTAAGAGGTTTTAGCAGTTTCAAACTTACCGTCTCTTTTTCTAATTTTCAACTTAGAATCACCATTGATCAAGTTTACAACATTTGTTGCTGATAATGTGTCATTTTGCAATAATTCATAGGCTTTATCAGCATCTGCTTTTGTGTAAGCTTCAAATATTTCGCCTTCAATTCTTTTGGTCCAATTATAGTTTGATTTATTCTTGTTGTAGAATGCTTCAAGACCAGTTGTATCCTTCATGGCTTTGTTCCATACTTTGTCAGACATGATTTCGTATAATAAAATCCCATCGTGATACTCTGTAATTAGTGCTTTATACGCTGGGTATTTATTCGGAAGTTTAGACTCTTCGTAACCAAGAATTGTTTCTTTCTCCCATTCAGCATACAAAGAATTTAATGCAGTTGGAATAGGCTTGTTAACATAAGATCTGTAGTTTTTCGCGATGAATAGAGCATATTCTTTTTGACGAAATTTTTGCTTGTCCATTTTGAACATCTTTTTATTCTTTGTTAATGACTCAGGATTAAACGCTCCTCTGTAGAATGTAGAATCTAAATTCTTCTTGAACCATTTCAATCCACTTTTGCTCTTGTTTTTATACTTATAGTTTTTTTTCAGCTTTGCAATGAATGAGTTCTGAGTAGACTTAGACCTGATGTCTTTTGCGACTTTACTCTCTAATCCTTTTTCCATATCTTCAAAAGAAGGAACGGGTGACCAAGCTAATCTTTTTATAATATGAAAACCGTAATCTGTTCTTACAGGTTTACTAAAATCTCCGTCATTTTTTAATTGAAAAGCTGCATCTTCAAATTCAGGAACCATTCTCGTTGTACTTCCAGTTCCGAATGTTGGTAAAACACCTTTTTTCTTATTAGAAGAAGGATCGTCAGAGTATTTAGCAACAAGTGCTTCAAAATCAGCACCATTCTCTAATTCAGTGTAAATTTCATTGATTTTATTTTCTGCCAATTGAATAGCGTTTGCATCTGCATTTTTTCCCGTAGAAACCATGATGTGAGCAGACTCTATAGAACCTCTTGCAGGTCTTTTATCTGTTACTTTAAGAATATGGTATCCAAATCGAGTACGAAATGGGTTAGAAACCTTTCCCACTTCAGTTGTGTAAGCAGCTTCCTCAAAAGGATAAACCATTTGGAAAGCATTGAAGAATCCTAAATCACCTCCGTTGCTTGCTACTGAAGGATCATCTGAACCATCATTTTTAGACATGGCTATCATTGCAAAATCTTCCCCATTCTCAATTTTTTTCTTCATTACCATTAAACGATTGTATGCGTTTAACGTGTCTTTTGGAGGAGCATTTTGAGAAACTTTCAGTAAAATATGCGAAGCGCGAACCTCATTACTTGTTCTATTATATGCTTCCTTTATCAAGCTCTTATTTTGAGCAGAATCGATTAAATAAGGCATTGCTAATTGCTTTTTATAGCCATCTAGTTCCTTTACCAATTTAGGAATAGTGTCGTATCCTAACAATTCAGCTTCTGCAACCTTTAATTTAAATTTCTTAAACAATTCCATGTATTCATCCAAAGATGCTTTGTCATATTTTGGATCGTTATTGTTCTTGAGATAAATTTGTAAGAATTCAGATTTAGTAATCTTTTTTCCATCAATAGTAATGATAGTAGGATCTTCTTGTCCGTAAGAAATGAATCCAGTTAAAAGAGTTAATGTAATTGCAAGTATTTTAATCTTCATTGTTTAGTTTTTTTTAAGGGTGTCAAATATAATTACTTCTTGTGAGAAATCCTTGTAAGACGTTACTTAATGCTATAATTTGGAGCTTCTCTCGTGATAGTAACGTCATGAGGATGACTTTCGTGTACGCCGGCAGAAGTTATTCTTACAAATTTTGCTCCTTGTAGTTTTTCAATGTTTGGTGTTCCGCAATATCCCATACCAGAACGTAAACCTCCAATAATCTGATACATGACTTCCTTTAGCTTACCTTTAAAAGGAACTCGACCAGAAATCCCTTCTGGAACTAATTTTTTAATGTCATCTTCTGCATCTTGAAAATATCGATCCTTAGAACCTTTTTGCATGGCTTCTAGTGAACCCATTCCACGGTAAGTCTTGAATTTCCTTCCTTGTAAGATGATTGTTTCTCCTGGAGATTCTTCAACACCAGCAAACATAGAACCGACCATTACTGTATCTGCTCCAGAAGCAATTGCTTTTACAATGTCACCTGTGTACCTAATTCCTCCATCTGCAATGACAGGAACTCCAGTTCCTTCTAGTGCGATTGCAACATCATTGATAGCTGTTAATTGAGGGACGCCAACACCCGCAATAATTCTTGTAGTGCAAATTGATCCTGGACCGATACCTACTTTTACAGCATCTGCCCCTGCTTCTACTAAGAATAAAGCAGCTTCTGGAGTTGCAATGTTTCCGACAATGACATCCACTTGAGGATACTTCGCTTTAACTTCTTTTAATTTAGTAACAACACCTTCGGTATGACCATGTGCTGTATCAATTACGATTGCATCTACACCAGCATGAACTAATGCGTCAACTCGTTCTATGGTATCGTTTGTAACTCCAACTGCAGCGGCAACACGTAAACGACCAAATGAATCTTTACAAGAATTAGGATGCTCTTTTACCTTGATAATATCTCTAAAAGTAATTAGGCCTATTAATTTATTATTGTCATCAACAACAGGTAGTTTTTCAATTTTATTTTCTTGAAGAATTTGTTCCGCAGTTGCCAAAGAAGTATTTTCTGCAGTAGTTATGATGTTTTTAGAAGTCATTACTTCTGTTATGGGTCTGTTAAGATTTTTTTCAAAACGCAAATCTCTATTAGTTACGATACCTAGCAAAATTCGATTTTCATCGACAACAGGGATCCCACCAATTTTATTTTCTTTCATTAATGCTAATGCATCTGAAACAAATGCACTAATATTTAAAGTAACAGGATCGAGAATCATTCCGCTTTCAGAACGCTTCACTTTTCTTACTTGCAATGCTTGTGCATCTATCGGCATGTTTTTATGGACAACACCAATACCTCCTTGCTGAGCAATAGCAATAGCTAAGCTAGACTCGGTTACTGTATCCATTGCAGCCGAGATGATTGGTGTGTTTACAGTAATGTTTCGAGTTAATCTGCTTTTTAATACAACATCTTTTGGAAGTACTTGAGAATGGGCAGGAACTAGAAGAACGTCATCAAAAGTTAGACCTTCTTTAATTTGTGAGAGATTTGATAAAGACATAGAACCTATTTTTAAAAATAAATTCTTGCAAAAGTAAGAATAATTTAAGATAATCGGTTTAGGTTGTTGCTCTATTTGAGCAGAAAGCTTAATAAATAGTTAAAGAAATGTAAAAGTTAGGTTAGAATTCATTATATTGAGTATTCTTGTGGTAAGTAAATATATTCTGTGAATAAAATAATAGGTGTCATATTCTTTTTTAGTGTGTTTGTAAGTTACGGACAGCAAGATACTGTTCTTGATTCCAATATCATTCAACTTTCTGGAGTTGTGATTGGAGAAGAGAACTTGGAACCATTACCCTACACTACTATTTTTGATAAAACTCAAAAAAGAGGCGTAATTGCAGATTATTATGGGTTTTTTTCTATGGTTTCCTTTCCTGGAGATACCATTTATTTTTCTTACTACGGACATAAGACGTCTGTTTATGTTGTGCCAGATACATTAAAAGACAATCGTTATTCTATCATTCATATGATTCAAAAGGATACGCTTAATATTCCTGAAGTAACTGTTTATCCGTGGCCATCGAGAGAAGATTTTGCCAGAGCATTTGTAGAAATGGACCCTTATGAGGATGATATTCGAAGAGCACAACGCCAATTGTCAGGAGAAAGTTTAGCATTTATTGCCGCAAAACTAGATGGAGATGCTAGTTTGAGTTATACAAATGCTCGGAATGTTGCAAACACGAAGCTGTATACCAATGGTCAGTTGCCTGTTAATAATCTATTGAACCCGTATTCTTGGGCGAAACTGATTAAAGACTGGAAAGAAGGGAAGTTGAGCAGACAGTAGGCAATTGTGTTTGACTTGTTTTTTTTCTTATTTTTGTTTCAACTATGAAAACAATACCATTACTTATTTTTACTTTACTTTCTATTAATTTATATTCTCAAGCAGTAAATAATTTTCTTATTTCAGTCGGGAGAGCACCCGATTTTATTGCTGTTAATGACCATTTTATTCAACGAAAGCCAGTTGTCTCAAAAGCTGGGTTTATGGATAGGAGTAAAGATTATGAATTTGTAACTGCTCAAGTTGTTAACTCAGGAAAACTTTTATTTGGTGATGATTTGTCAATATATGTGCAGTCATTGTTAAAAACTATAGTTGATGAAGACGAAAGTTACCAAGTTTATATCTTTAAATCGAACCAAGTTGCTACTTTTTCAACCATTGAAAAAAATATATTTGTTTCAACAGGTCTTATTGCACAAGCTATAACACCTTATGAACTTGTATTTTTCCTAGCAAGAGAAGTTGAAATAAATAAAAATAGATTTAGCAATACTCTTAATTTCCGTAAAACAAATCTTATTACATCAGAAGATAAAATAAAATTCATAAGTACTTATTCACCAGATATTAATATTAAAATAGATGATTTAGCTTTAAAAAGGTACATCAAGTCTAATTTACCTACAGGTAGGTTAAAAAACTGTATAAACATTTTACTTTATGATCATTTACCATTTGAGCAACTAAGAATGCCAAATGACTATTTTAATTCTGAGTATTATTATGTGCCTCCCACTTTTTTTGATTTTTATGGAGACAAAGGGAAACTTCCTATAAAGCAGCCGGTAAGTTTTGTTAAGAAGAAAGCTATGTTATCAAAACGAGCTGAAAATTTAACTAAGCAAATTGATAAAGATAATTTAGAAGATGTTTTGGAATCAAGATTGATTAATGACTTTGAAATGATTACTACTCTTGCAAAATATGAATATGTAAAGCAAAATTTACTTCAATGTAATTACCCGAATGCGATCTATGCTATTTTCCTATTAGAAAAAAGAAATGGAGAAACTGAATTTCTTGATAAGTTAAAAGCTCACGCTTGGTTAGGCTTTTTAGGGCAAAAATATGGGTTAATTAACCCTAAAGTAAACACTTCTTTACAAAGCTTAGACGCAGAAAGCTCAAAGTTTTATTTTTCGATTCGTAAGCTGGGACCAGATGGTATTGCATCTCTTTCTATCAGAACGTTGTATGATTTAAAGAATAAATATGAAAATAAAACTTTTACAATCCTTTGGGATGAATTGGTTGAAATTTTATCAAAGAATAGGAATTTTAAGATTGAGAAATATTCTAAAATAACTTTTATAGAAGCAGTATATGGTCGAGAAAAAATAAAAAATGAATTGGATACGCTTTCAAATAAGTATGAGCAATTAAACATATCTACAGATGGTCATAAAGCTAATTTTGATATTGACTCAATGAAGTTTTATTTTTATGGCATATCTGATATTATTAATAATACTGAACTGTTTAATAAATTAAAATTTAATCCTGATAAAATACAAGGAATTGAAGAGAGTAAAATTATTTCAGTCTTGCCAAGAATAAATTATAATAAAACGAATAGGAAAAAAAATATTAAAAAATCGATTAAGAAAAACTTGCTATTTGAGAAGGAATTGAATTCAATGAATAATAATATTATTCTTGATAAGAAAATATTGACATACAATCAAGTTTCTTTAATAAAGGAAATCTATGAACAATCCTTTAATATGAATATTTATAAGAAGCCGGCCATTATACCTATTGAACTAGAGCGTATTCAAAAACTCACATCAGGCTCTGAATTAACAGCTTTTTCTTATTTTGAAACA
>JAJRQP010000082.1 GCA_024280195.1 Bacteroidota bacterium
TAATTACCATAGAAGAGGCATTGCCCGCAGGAGCATTACCGTGGAATGGAAAAGGTTGTCAAAAACCTCAGTAAAAGATAAACCAATAACAACCAGAGAAGCCGATTTTAGCAATTGCTAGAATCGGTTTTTTTTTTTTACTTTAGTGAGACTTAATAATCTGGAGTTACTACATTTAGCAGGACAGTTTAGTTAAGGTAGTTGAGTATTTATTAACTATTATAAATTAGACGAATGAAAACAAAAAAAAAGTAGCTTGATATACCTTAACTAATTTGTCCAGTTTTTTATAGGAATTCCACTTGAAATCTGCAACTATTCTTACACAAATCGTTTGCCATCACCCCTTCCCAAAAATAACACTCGTACAATTACCTCCAAAGCCAAAAGAATTAGACATCACAGTTTTCATTCCTTTTATTTGAGACCTTTTACTAATAGGTGCCTTTCCTATTGGATTCTCACAGTTTAAACTTGGATAAACTTCATTTTCTCGCATGGAAATAATACTAAGTATTGATTCTATTGCTCCCGAAGCCGCTAAGGTATGTCCCGTGTATGATTTTGTTGAGTTGTATGGAGGAATAACTTCGAACAGTTCATTAAAAGCAAATAATTCCGTCTCATCATTATTAACCGTTCCTGTTCCGTGTGCATTGATGTAGTCAATTTCAGGTGATGCAATATTTGCTGATTCTAATGCTCTTTCCATTGCTAATCGAGGGCCAAAAGCTTCTGGTGAGGTTGCAGACGGATGATGTGCATCATTTGCATTCCCATAACCTAAGACTTCTGCATAGTGCGTTTTATCCTTACATACATCTTCTGCTTCCAGAATTAAATAGCCTGCACCTTCACCTAAGTTCAACCCTTGTCTGTCTTTATCAAAAGGTCTGCAAGGTTCGTTAGTGAGAATCATTAAGGAGTTAAATCCGTTAACTGTATATTTTGCAAGAGAATCAGTTCCACCAACAATTACACGTTTTAAACGACCTGATTTTATTAATCGTGCGCCTAGCATAATTGCATTTGCAGAGGATGAACAAGCTGTATTAATGGTAGAAGTAAATCCTTTGATTCCGTATTTTTTTATCATACGAAGAACATGTTCTCCACCACCATAAGCCCCAACAAATTCTGAAGGTTCTCCTTTTAAGTTCGCATCTGCGTATAATTCATCAGTATTGCACATTCCTCCAACAGTGCTTGAAGAAATAAAGCCAGTATCAAAAGATTGAATTTCTTCTGATGTCAATTGTGCTTTGTCTATTGCTTCTTGAACTGCAATGTATGCAAGTAAAGCTGTTCTACTCAATCCTTTTTCAGAATTAGCATCGGCTTTGTCTTTTAATTCTTGGTTGCTTAAATCAACTTCTCCAAAGAATAGAGAAGAAGTATATTTTGATTCGAAATGCTTTGCTTTTCCTATCCCTGTTTTTGAATTCTTCAAAGATGCAAGGCAAGCTTCAACATCGCTTCCGATTGCTGAAATTAATCCCATTCCTGTAACGAAGACTTTCATTCCTGAGCTTTAGAGTGTAATCTGTTTTTAATCTTTTGATTGCTTTGCACTCAATTGACCGAATAATCGAAATTACGCTTTTCGATGTTCAATGATATAGTCAACAATTGTATCAACATTTACGAGAATTTTACGCCCGTCAGCTGGGTTGTTGATTTTAATACCATATTCTCTATCTAAAAGAACAATCATTTCAACAGAATCAATTGAATCAAGTCCTAAATCAGGGCCGAATAATTCTTCATCATTCTTAATATCTTCCGGCTTAATTTCTAAAAGATTTAAGTATTCAACGATGTGCTTTTTTAATTCTAATGCTAATTCTTCTTTGCTTTGACTCATTGTGCTATTCTTGTGATTGTTATAAGTAGGCAAATATAATAATTAAGAATTAAGAATGTAGAATTAATAGTGTAGAATGTACTTCAACAATGAAGTTATTTGCTCAATGCTAATCCTTTTTTTACTTAGATATAATTCTGCGCTCTGAGCTTTAGAAAAATCAATACTTGGCAAACCAAAATGAACACTCCAAGAAATAGAAAGCTAGGAACAAGTAATCCCCAATCTCCTCCTTTTAAGAAAAGAGAATAGTATCCTTCTAAACACCAATGTAAAGGAGAAATTTTCCCGATTGTTTGCAAGTAAGCAGGCATCACAAAAGAAGGGACCCAAATTCCTCCGATTGCAGCGAAGATGATTATAGTAATCGCGCCAAACCCACTGGCTTGTTCTACAGTTTTTGCATAAGTTCCGACGAGCATTGCAAAACTAATGGCTGCAAATGCGGAGAATACAGAAATCAATAAAAGTCCTAGAAGATTTGAAGGCATCTCTAAAGAAGGTAAGCCTAAAGTAGGGAAGAGGTACTTTCCTAGAAGAAAGATGATGGCCAGTTGACTTAATGCAACAATGAGGTAAATGAAAACTTTACTGAGTAAAACGAGTACAAAACTAGAAGGAATGGTTTGCAAACGAACAAAGCTCCCGCTGAGACGCTCTTTTACAATGTTTCCTCCCAAAGAGATGACCATGAAAAACATCGCGAATATCGACCAAGCGGGTACGTTGTGTTGTGTCGAATTAGGAATCACTTCATTACTAGAACTATTTGCAGCAATTTGTTGAATTTCAATACGGTTATTTTTGAATTGATTCTCAAGATCCGCAGGGACTTCATCATAACCCATTTCAGAATATAAGTTTTCTATCATTAATCGGTTTTCAAGCGCGCCTAAAAAAGAATAGATAGAACTCACAATCGAGTGTCTGAAATTTTCTTGTAAAACAGGATCATAGTACATGTTTAAGGGAGAAATAGCATCTTGTAAATTCTCGGTAGAATCTGCCTCAACGACACCAAATTCTAATAGCATTCCTCGACTGATGCTCTTCGCTTTGTTATTCATTTCTAAAGTGAATCCTACGGGTATTTCAAAGGCAAGTAGTTGATTATCATTTAATAAAACGTACTGAATTTCTTCTTTGCTTAATGCTTTTTCTTCTGTTATTTTAAACGAACCTGAGTTTTGAAGAATCGATAGAAGACTGTCACCAAGAGCACCTTCATCGTTGTTGATGACAAGAATTTCAAGGTTGTTTTCATTGACTAATTTAAAGGTGCTGTCTTGAACAATCGTGATAACAAATACCAAAAATATAGGCATTAAATACATCAATAGTAAGCCAACCTTATCGTAGATAAGCAACAAAAATTCTTTCTTTATGCTGGCTAATAACTTTGTCATTAATCTCTGTATTCTATTCCTGTTAGCTTTAAGAATAAGCTCTCTAAATTCTGTTCGTTGTGCTTTTCAAGAAGAACATCGAGTGTATTGCTCTCAATTAAATTTCCTTTGTCAATAAGCACAATACGATTGCAAAACTCTTGCGCTTCGTTCATGTGGTGAGATGTGTAAATAATAGTTGTTCCTTTTTTGTTGAGTTCTTCTAAATACGAAATGATGGCATTCTTACTCTGCACATCTACACCAACTGTTGGTTCATCTAAGAACAGTAACTCGGGATCGTTGATAATTCCAATTGCTAGGTTGACACGACGTTTCATTCCTCCTGAGAATTTAACGACTTTTTTATGCGTCACGTGTGAAAGCCCAAGAACACTCAATAAATTCTCTGTTTTTACTTTCAATTCTTTCTTAGGTATGTTATACAATGAACCGAAGTACATTAAATTTTGAAAAGGAGAAAGCTCTTCATAGAAAGAAAAATCTTGCGGTACGTAGCCTATTTTATAGAGCATTGATTTTAAATCAACAGTATCTCCGTTGCTACGGTACTTGACTTCTCCGCTTGAAGCATTGATAATTCCGCAAATAATAGAAATCAAGGTTGTTTTACCGGCTCCATTTGGACCGAATATTCCGATTTTATCTCCTTGATTAATAGAGAATGAAACTTTATTGAGACTCTTTTCTAAAGATCCTTTGTAGGTCTTTGAAATAGCATTTATCTCAATAACGGCTCCCATTAATACTTCAATTTAAAAGACTTTAATTCTTTAAACGCTTCTTTTTCTAATGCAGAAATTTCATTGAGAATGTCTGCAGAATGTTCAAAGTCTTTTTGTGATGTAATTCTTCCTTTATAGATTCCTGCCATTTGCAATGCGCTGTCTCTCCATAAGTCACCAGACTGAGTGATTTTCTCAGAAATTTTAATCAATCGATCATCGCTAAGTCTTTCTGCAGCTTGTTCTAAGAATGCAGCATATAAAAAACGGAAGCCACCTCCACCAGTTCCAATTTCTTCTTGCATGCGGACTATTTGCCCTAAGAAAAGTCCAGCTTTTTTCTCACCATGCTTTGCTCTCCATTTTCTAATTTGAGAAGCAGTATAGTTGATTCCTCTAACGCCTGTTCTGTTAGAAGGTATGTAGAGCATGTCGCGCACATTGTGATTGATTCCTTTGACAATTGCTTTTCGAAGTAATTCATCCGAAACATCTCCTACTTTTTCGGGATAATAAATATGCCCTTTTGGTGCGAATGGTCCTTTTGCAAAACGAACTTTTTCTAATTCTTCACGCGTCACAGATGTAGTAACCTCCATGATAGGGTCACTTACTAGGTAATTGTCATCCTGTCTATCGTAAACAATTAAGTTGTGTGCATTAAAGTGAAAACGATAAGCTTTTGGAAAATACATTAAGTGAAATACACCAACTTGGCATCCAACAGGATTTCCAATATCTACTTGCTCATTGAGAAAACACTCTGCTTCTTCTTTTGATCTAAACTTCTTGTGAACAACATCGATGTCAAGAACTTTACATGTTCTTTTAAAGATGGCGCCTGGCATAGAACGAAAAGAAATTGCAGGACCTTTGTTTATTTTTAAGAAAGGAATATGTATGTAGAATAAACCTGAACCAATTCCGAAAGCAAGTGGTTCGTTAAAGAAGTCTAACCCTTTTCTTTGCAATAAGTTAACTGTTACACCGTTCTCACAATGAGCAGTTTGTATGTGTTTAAAATTCTCCACTTATCTTTTGAAATTCGTTAAATCATCAACAGAAACTTCAAAAGCTTCGGCGTATTTTTGTAATTTTTTATCACTTAGTTTTTTGAAAACTGAAGGTTTCATGTGTCGTTTTATTTGCCAGCCAAAGAAACCAGTGTATCCTGCAAGAACAGGTAAATCCATCACATTTAATTCCATATAATACTTAACAGGACTTACTTTTCCATCCAAAACTTCTTGTTTTGTTTCTGCAACAATTCTATCGATTTCCTCCCAAGCGTTATCTAATGCAACTTGCTTAGCTTCCCAACCTGTGCTCAAGCCTTTCTCGTATTTTCCGTCTTTGTTTTTGACGTAGCAAACTTCTCGTGTAAAATTATCGAGAGAACCTTTGTCCTGTGGAAGTTCGTGTTTTTTCATCTTAGCAAACTGTTAGTAAGCTAAATACATAGGAAAAACGTGCGCTTTCTGGAACAGCCAATAAAATTTTGTCACCTTTCTTAAGTTTCCCACTATTGAATAATTCATCGACCATAAGGTAAATTGAACCAGCGCCAACATTTCCTTTTGTTTTTAGGTTGGTAAACCATTTTTCTTCAGGAATAGGGAAACCATATTCTTCTAATGCTTCTGCAATCTTTGGCTGAAAGAAATAGCTAGACATATGAGGTAAGAAATAAGTTACATCTTCTGGAGTTACCCCTTTTGCAACCAATGTTTCGTGCAGTTTTTTAAAACCAAGGCTAACGATGTTAGGCCCTAGTAATTTAACGTCTTGCTTAACGCTATAAATTGATTTCTCAACGATTTCATCCGTTGTATAATCCATGAAACTTTTTACGGTTCCATTAGCTTCCTTGTCACAAGCCATGTACATACATGTTTCGGCTTCATTTGCAAAAGAAAAAGCTTCTACCCAATCCACACGAAGTGAAGGTCCGTCCTCATTCTTTTCTGTTTGCATCATAAAAGCGGCAGCTCCATCAGAAAGCATCCAACGTAAGAAGTCTTTGTCAAACGAAAGGTTTGCATTTTGTTCCAACTCACGCATCTTAGAAACTTCTAATTCAAAGTGATCGGCATGCAATGCTCTGGACAACCTTTCTGAACCTGTACAGACAGCTTTTTTCTTGTCACCAACTTTCAGGGACATGTAAGCATATTTGAATGCATGCATACCTGAACAACAGTTTCCTGCAGGTGATATTACTTCAATATTATTTGTTTCTGGTAGCCATCCATGAACCATAACAGCATGAGATGGCATCATTTGGTCGGGAATAGAAGTTCCGCAGGTTAGCAAGTCAATCTCTTTTAATTCTTCAGGATAATTAACCAAGTTTCGTATTGCTAAAGATGCTAATTCCGCATTGGTATGCGTTGGTTGCCCACTTTTATCAATGGCATAAAATCTATTTTCTATACCGTTATTACGAAGTACTATTCTACGAGATTTTGATGCTTTTTCACCTATTTGACCTAGGTACGTCTCCATTTCTTCATTAGAAACAGGTTCGTTAGGCATATAGGATGCAGTTCTCGTTATATATACTTCTGACATTTGTGTGTTAAATTGGTGGCGACAAAAGTACTTTTTTTTAGCATTTTATGCTAGAGTTCAAAGAACTATTTTTTTTAGTGCAAAAAAAAAGAAACAAAGTTAGAGAGAAGGCTTAATTTTTTATTCCTAAGAATAAAAAATGCTTCTTTTTTGCATTGATTTTTTTAGTTGTAAAAGGTCGAATAAGAATTGTGTAAAAGAACAGTAGGATAGGGGCAACAAAGAACAATGCGAAGTTCAAGTAAAAACGAAAGAATGATATCCAGAATGACCTGTTCTTTCCTTGTGATTCTTTCTTCTTGATAATTCCAGCCCAGATATTGAATATTTTTTTTGCCTTTCCTTCAATAAAAAGAATATTGACATTGATTCGTGTTCCTTTCTTTGCTACTATTTGTTCTTGAAGGTTTGAAAAATCGTTTTTTCGGATGGTTTGATTGAGAATTTCTCCAAATGCTGAAGTTCCAGAAATATCCTCATCAGAGATGCCAGGCAATGGGAAGATACCCCATTTTTTGGTCTTCTTTCCAGTCATCATCCAGTGGGCAATACTAATGGCACTCAAATGATTCGGTGCTCTATCAACGAGTGCAAGATTTCCAACCATTTTTCCACCGGCATTGGTAACGTGTTCCACAACACTTGTTTGCGAATTCAACCACATGTTTCTTGCGCCAATCACAGTGATTACTTTGGTATTCTTTATTCGTTTTTTGAATTCTTCTAATTGCAATAAAGCAGCAGTTGGCATCGATGGAGAAAGGAACCAAGGTTGGTATCCCAAAATAATTAGGTCGTATTTTTCTTCTTTGAAAGTAACTTTTTTTAGTGGTATTGCTTCTTCAAGAACAGTTTCTGGCATGATGTCGTAGAAATTGTCCGTTGGCCAAGGAAAAGCAAATGATTTTTCTGGTTCTATTTTAATAAGATCTAATTCACAATTCTCAATAGAAGAAAGAAAATTAGACATGATATTATCTAGTTGACCAGATTGAGAATAGTTTATCGCAAGGATTTTCATTGA
>JAJRQP010000083.1 GCA_024280195.1 Bacteroidota bacterium
ATGATATTCAACGAGAAGTGAAAAACATTAATGACGCGTATCGCTACAACATTGCTGATTTATACGAAGTATTAAAATATGTTCGAAAAAAAGGATATATCCTATCAAGCGTTAAAACCATCGACCTTCCTTTGGAGGATTTTGAAAACTTGACAATCTCAAATGATTTCCAAGAGCTAACGGGCATCAATCAAATTGAAAACCTACAAGAATATGTGTTTCCCGTAGATTTCTTTGAAATAACTTGTATCAAACCTTGGAATGCTTTGGAGTATGGGAATAGTCGCTATTTCTTGCAGAATTTATTCTACATGCAAATGCACAATCGTAAACAAGAGGAACTGTAATGGAGCAAAGACAAGCAATAATGACTGTTGGTTCGTTGACAAAAGCTTTCCAGAAAGAAGGGAAAGCTCTTTACGCGCTCAATAATGTCTCGTTTAAATTGTACAAAGGAGAGGTGCTTGGTATAATCGGACGGAATGGTGCTGGAAAAAGTACACTTCTCAAAGTGTTAAGCCAAATAACAGGGCCAAGTTCAGGGGAGGTTTCCTACGAAGGCCAGTTAACGTCAATTATTGATATTGGAACAGGATTTCATGCTGATTTATCTGGAGAAGAAAACATCTATTTGAGCGCTCTTTTACTCGGTTATTCTAAGAAGGAAATCAAAGAGTTATACGACGAGATTGTTGATTTTTCAGGACTACACGATTTTATGCAAATGCCAATTAAACACTATTCCAGTGGAATGTATTTGCGCTTGGCTTTTTCAATCGCCTTCCATTCAAAGATTTCGATTCTCTTGTTGGATGAGGTGATTGCAGTTGGCGATACCGATTTTAAGCGAAAATGTTATTCAAAAATAAAAGAGTTGAAAGCCAGAGGAACGGCGATTATTTTAGTCAGTCACCACTTGGAATTGATCGTTGAACAATGCGACCGGTGTGTTTTACTGGACGACGGGAAGATTTTAACAGAAGGAAGCCCCTTGGATGTCGTCAATCAGTATTATGAATTAATTGAAAGTAATGAAGGAGCGAAAATTCGATCTATACTGAATCAAACGAATGAAGAAGAGGAAGATTTTACGATTCTTTCAAAATTACCGATTCAAATTGATCACTTTAGTATTGATAAAATCGAATTTCTCACATTAACTGAGGATAAAGATCTAACAACTTCGGCAGAACTAATTTTCCGATTTCACTGCACAAAATTGATTTCTGATGGCTCATTTGAGATTGGCATTTTACTGACAAACATGAATGGCGTTCGAGTTTTACTTGATTCTTACGGCTTTCGGAAAGATTATGAGGTAAAGGTAGCAGGTGAAGGAAAGTATCAAGTGGATGTGTTAATTCCCGGGAATTTATTGAGCGCAGGGGTTTACCGACTTGGTGTTTTGATGGGAGTGAATCGTGAATTGATAAAGGAAATTGATTCTTTTGCCAAATTTAAACTTATCCCAAACGATGATCACGCGAAAGCACGAGGAATGGGGAGTGTCATTCGTCCAAAACTCAACTGGAAAATTAATCATTTGAAGAATTGACTATGTTTAAGAAACTGTTTGCAAAGAAGAAAATAGAAACAACTAGAGAAGTTAAAGTACTTGAAGTTGATGCTTCCGAGTTATCATCTCTTACTCATGGACTTGATTCTATCATAACACGAGAAATTGACGGAATTTTAATTCGGAATTTCCTTTCTGAAGATGAGATTGAAAGATTGAAATTAGGTTTTGAAAAAGTAGAGGAAAAAGAATTGACTCAATACGATGATGGAATGTTTTTATATCCAAAAGCGTTTTCTGGAGTCGATCCAAGAGAAATAACAAGGGATGTGGATTTTCAGAAAACGTTGGTTGATTCAGAAAAACGATGGAAGTTGTTTCCAACGAGGTTTGGAATTGATTTTCATTCCAAGGTAACAAAGGTGTTATCATCGCTTTCTCAAAGTAGAACTGTAGAATTAAGTAAAGGAGAAGAGGGACAAGGAATTTATACACCACAAACATTTCGACATTTGGAGGCAGGGAAAGGACAGTTTAAAACGCATTGTGGAGTCGCATTCCAAGACGAGTTCAAGCCTTTCTATGACAGACTTTCGAAATTTTGTACGATTCGCGACCAGATAAGTTATTTCGTAACGGTTCAAAAACCAATCGCAGGTGGAGAAATAATTCTTTATGGTTTAAATTGGTCAGATGCATCGCGATTAGTGAATAATAATTCAACACTGATCGATAACAAAGGGAAGGAATATAATTTGCACGATGAAAGTCAGCTGAAGTATTATAAAATTGCTCCAAATGAGGGAGATTTGATCTTGTTTTCTGAAGGTGAACTCTGGCATCGAGTGTCAGCTGTCGTTGGAAATGTTTCGCGATTAACACTTGGAGGATTCATGACAAGATCAAAAGACGATAAATCATTAAAAATGTGGTCATAAAATTATAATTATGGGATTTTTCACTAGAAAAAATAAAAAAAATGCAGAAAACCTCTACAAAATGCTTGAAATCGATGCAAGTGAGTTGGATAACTATCCAAATGGATTAGATGATATAATGGCACGAAATATTGATGGCTTTTTGATTCGAAATGCTGTGTCAATTGATTCGGTAGATAAATTGATGAAGCATTACGATAACCTTGATGCAAGTGAGAAATTCGAGGTCAACAATGGAATGATTCAGCATCCCGCACCGTTTTCATTAATCGAACAATCTAGCGGGAACTCGAAAGATTCATTGATTAATTTTCACAAAGAAGCTCAGGTAAGATGGGAGAAGTTTCCACAATTGTCTGGTGTTGATTTTGTAGGAGAGATGAAATCAATTGTGGAAAAAATATCACGAAAACGACCAGTTCACCCTCCAACAGGTGCTGGAGATCAAGGGATTTACAATCCCGCAACATATAAATACTTAGTTCCAGGGCAAGGGGAGTTCAAAGCACATTGTGGTAATTATTTCCACAACGAATTTCCTTTTGTGTTTCAGCACATGAAGGAAATCTCAGTGATTAAAGATCAAATGAGCTACTTTGTTATGCTTTCTCCCTCATCTTTTGGTGGAGAATTAACGCTTTATGATATAGAGTGGAGCGATGCTGAAATTCGGAAATCAGGAGACACCATATTGGTGAAACATGACGGGAAAGAGGTTGATTTACTAGATGAAAAGAAGTTAGCTAGAAAGAAATTTACACCTAATCCAGGGGATATGATTGTTTTTGCAGGTGGACAAATTTGGCACAAAGTGGAGGTCGCTCAAGGAGAAAAACCGCGTCGTACAATTGGTGGTTTTTTAACCTTTGCTAAGGATGATAAGTCAATTTATATTTGGTCTTAGCTACTTCTTACGAAATAAATTGAACCAACTAGTTTTTTTTTCAACAGGGAAAAACATCTTCAATTCAGATAATTGAATAGGCATATTTTTGTGTGAAGGCTTTACTTCAACAGGAGAATTAGTCGGAGCCCTCTCAAAAGTTTCGGTTCGTAAATGTTTGTACTGATATACAAAATCATCATTTGGTGAATGAACTTCTAATGGATCGTCTTCCTGTTTCTGGAAGTAAATATTCAACGGAGCTTCTTTTGGGATCACTGAAAAGCAGGTAGCAATCCGTTCCGATTCTCCATAGTTTGAAGGTGAACCATGAATGATATTTACATAAAAAACAATCGCTTCACCAGCTTTCAAACTAACAGATTTTGCTGCTTTTTCTAATTCGCTATTGAAAGGTGCGTAGTTTGGGAAAAGATAAGCAGAACCACGGATATGACGATCAATTTTGTGACTGCCTTCAACAACCCACAATCCACCTTCATTTTTTGTAATGTCATATAATGGAACCCAAACGTTGATTGCAAAATTTTCCTTTTCATCTACAACATTCCAATCTTGATGGACTTTGAATGGCGTTTCTCCTGCATCTTTAACAATGAATACATTATTGAGCGTTCGATAATCTTCAAAAACGTCAGCGCAAGGTTTAGAGTATATTTCAGATAAGCGATTCGCGATTTTCATCTTATATTCATAGTCTTCGCACCAAGTTGTCATGTGAATTCCATCAATCTTCTCTGGAGCACCATTTGGATGGGTTTTATTGTAAAACTTGCGTAATTCTTCTAATTCAGATTCACCAATAAAAGGAAGTGTTACAAATCCCTTTTCGTCAATTTGTGCTTGTAAATGTTGATCTTTGAAAAGTGCTTTTGGTTTCATGACGACCGTTTTAGAAAACTAAAAAATCCTTTCGGCTTTGGAGTATTTGACTTCAAGAGTGCAGCAACTTCTGCGTCGGCTTCCTCAAATCGATTAATTCCATCAGGCTCCGCAATTAATTGGCAGTTGGTTGTCGTTGCTTCAGCTCCTTCAAGTTCATTCACGATGTCGATTTCGTTGAGAACACACAATTCTTCAAACTCTTCCGTGTTCATTTCTGGAAAAAGTTGAGCTTCAACCTTTCCTTTTTTTCCAAAATGAGGTCGATCCGTACAATTGTAGAAGAAGTGAGGGTAATCCATCATGTAATTATCGTTGTGCGAATACAGTTCAATCGGTGAATTTTCTTCTGGTGAACGATAACATGTTTGAAAACTGGCTTCTTTTGGGAAGATTCCGCAAATAACAGCAATTCGAGGTTGATTAGATGTGTTTGCCGTTGAGTTATGAATGATTCTATTGTCAAAGCACATTACTTCTCCTGCTTTCATATAAACAGGTTTCAAATATTTCTTGATCGTATTATTGATTTTTTTGAAGGGAAATCCAAACGAAACTCCTCGATAAGGAGAGAAGAACCAATGCGTTTTTTCGATAACCGCCAATGCTCCATTTTCAGATGTAATATCGTGTAAAGGAATCCATAAACTCAAAGGGGAGAACTGAAATTCATCTAGCGCCGTTGTGTCTTGGTGGACATAAAATTCACTTTTCTCGCCAGGCAATTTTACGACAAAGGCATTTACGACATTTTTATAATCTTTGAAATGTGCCTCAAGTGTCGGTTGTAATATTTCAGCGATTGTTTCATGAACCTGTTTTCGGTATTCTTTATCCCGCGAATACATACTGTAAAACATTCCACCTTCTTTCACATCGAATGAATGCTCTGAATTGAATAATTCATTGAGATTTAACAACTGTTCAGAAGAAAGGCCTTTAAATATAGATAAACCAGTTGTGTGAATTTTCTCGGCAAATGAGGAACTTTTAAAAACTGAGTGTTTAACAGGTTTCCAATCGAGGTAATTCCTTTTAACGGTAATTTCCATAGTTAGTTAAAGTTAATCCGACAAGGCGAATGTATTGAATTCAAATCTACAAAAAAAAAGTATTGAATTGAGTTTTATAATGGTACTAGTTTTCCTGAACTAAAATCAATGATTGAAAATTAATTAAGTGTTTTAGAGTAAATTAGTTCTAATGTAGCTCTGCTTCTTTGCTCAGGAATAATTGATTGCCTCTCTATATATATGTCTATTTTAGTTGCCATTTTTGTTTTATCAGTGTATTTTGATATCAAATGATCCAATAAAGTAGAATCAAGTTCATTCATGTAGCTAGACTGTATTATATTATATTCCATGCTCCAATATCTGGGGGAAGTATATTCTGTTTGAAGTCGAGAATTACTTAGTTTGTACTCATCTCCACTTGTTGTTTTAGCGAAGTATACCAAGTGATTGGTCTCTTCTTTTATAAGCGCGTCAAAGGTTGGGTAAACGGTAAACGGCCAACTATATAATTTGCTAAACCCAAAAAATACAGATGAGGAAATTAATACTATTCCTATCCACTTTACTACGGGAAAATTGAAATTTAAAGAGTTATTATCAGTTGAATTATCGGGTTCTCTAAGGAATGAAATAGTATTCCAATTCACAAAAGATAGATAGGACCAAACTAATACAATAAAGAAGATGTTCATGAAGACAAAAGTTCCAAGATGGAACATTATTCCTAACGAAATTGCTAGTTTTCGAGTTGTTTTATTGAGAAGAAGGGGAATGAATGAGAGTTCAAAAATAATAGTGAAAATCCCGCTTGCTTTATAAAGAAATGGATACAGGTCGATTCTGAAAAAAGGTGTCCATGAAATTGAGTCTCCTAATGCAAACCATTTGTAATACATTTGATTTCTAACATTCTCTGTTAAGCACCAATCCAAACCATTCGACCACATTTTCCAAAAACCAGGAAAGAAATAGATTAATCCAATCAATGCCCAAATAAATAAGAAAGGTAATGAATAGCTTCTTGCAGAATTAAACGTTAGCTTGTTTGCGCGTTTTTTAAAGTAGGCGTCTATCGAAAAACGATCAGCGCAAGGACTAAATGCTAAAATTGCTGGAAACCAGATTAAATGATGATTATGATTTACTTTTCCGTAGAAATTTGGAATAGCAAAGAGATAAAAAAGAGCTAGTGTAAATAAAACAATCGACCAGCGCGTTTTTACGCCAAACAAAGAAGTGAAAATGGTAACGTAAAATACAACAGAAACGATAGAAACAACTGTTTCATTAATTGGGATATTTTTTAGGTACCATCCCATGAATGGCAATGAGACTTGTGCGCTACTGGGTAAGTTCAGAAAAGGTAATACTTGATCTGAAATAGCAGTAGGATTGAAAATGAATCCAATAGCAAAGAAACCAAAGAAGAGAATCCGAAAAATGGATAAATCTGTTGCCGTTTTTTTTGTGTCCGAAATAAAACTATTGATTAATGGAATGGATGCTGAGAAGAGACAAATTAGTAAAATAATTAAAGTGAAACGTGAAAAAGAAAGTTGTCGTAAATACCGAGTCCAATTATCTGTTGTAATAGCATCAATTAGGTAGTATCCACATAGCCAAACTATAATTATTCCTGCTAATAGTAAAAGAAGTCCTTTTCCAGTTTGGATGTGTTTAATAAATGAAGTCACTAAAATCATGTACCAAATTAGTAAAATCTTGTTACGATTTTTACAGAGTATTAAAATGAGATCCATTTTTTTTGTTTACTTTGGATTAATATCTTACCGCAAATGATTTCTTTTTTCCAGTTCTTCTCTCAAAAAATGCGGCTTGCTAATCCTTGGAGATACAAAGTACCATTAATTTTAACGTTTTGCTATTTTTTACTTCTCACGGGAAATGTTGTCCCTCATGTGGCGTCAATGTCTTTCATGGCAGCTGTATTTACGACGATTGGTTTTATGGGATTTGGGTATATAACAAATGATTTAGCCGATCGGAAAAAAGATGCGCTTGCAGGAAAATCCAATGGAACAACTAATTTATCGACTCTATCGATTATACTTTTGATTGTTATCTTTCTTGCTATTGCTTTCTTACCATGGTTTTATTTGCCAATGGATCAAGTTTCCGTAGCGTGCATTGTTGTAGAGTTGATATTATTTATTCTATATGCATTTCCTCCATTTAGATTAAAAGAAAAAGGTTTTTTAGGAGTGATTACGGATGCTCTCTATGCGCATGTAGTTCCTGGTTTTTTGGCTTCTTGGACTTTTTACCTAATAGGGAAAGAACATTATGCAAATTTCTTTTGGTTTGTAATTGCACTTTCGATATGGCAATTATTTTCTGGAATTAGGAACATCCTTTCCCATCATTATAAAGATTTTGAAAACGATCAAATAAGTGGGACTAAAACTTTTGCTACACAAGTTGGTAAAGAGAAAGTGTATAAGTTAATGACTTACTTTTTCATCCCTTTAGAGGTTGTTTCGTTCTTTACATTTTTAATTATTATTCAATTTAAAATAGATTTTCTAATCATAGTAATTCTGATATTTCTGTTGTTCTCTGGGCCTAGCTATCTAAAAGATAAATCAGAGGCATCAGCCAAGCATTTCACAAATATATTTTTAGATCGTTTTTACATTCATTGGTTTCCATACGTTGTTCTTTTTGCATTGGCTTTTGGGTCGTATGGTTTTTGGTGGATTGCACTAATGCATGTGTTATTATTCCACCCCCTAATAGGTGAAGCTATTAGAAGAATTAATACAAAAAAAACAACGCCAACTCCAGAGGATAAAGTTCAACGTAATATTGCAATTCTCACAACAAATCGGAACCAATATTCAGAAACTTTTATACAATCACATATTCAATTATTGAATAATGTTGTAGTGTATTCTGATGGATATTTACCAACTTCTATTTCCTTGGATCGAGGAATGACTTGGAGTTCATCTATTAATTCTGCAATAGAGCTAGCCCAATCTTGGAAAGATAATAATGTAAAGGTTGTCTTGGCTGAATATGGACCAGCTGGCGTGGAAGTAATGAGCCTTTGTGAGAATACTAATATCCCGTTAATTGTTCATTTTCATGGGTTTGATGCCTATAGAAATGATGTCTTGAAAGCGTATGGAAGCGGTTATAAAGAGTTATTTCGAATTGCATCAATTATAATAGTTGTTTCCAATGATATGAAAGGGCAATTACTGAGTTTAGGTTGTCCCATTAGCAAAATAAAATTAATTACTTATGGCGTTGATACGGAGTTATTTTCTCCAGGAAATTCAAATGATGAAATAAGTGGATTTATCGCTTGCGGGCGTTTTGTCTCTAAAAAATCACCGCTTTCAACTATTAGAGCATTCGCTAAAGTTGTTGAATTTCACCCGAAAGCGAAACTAACTTTTATTGGAGATGGTGAATTACTAGAATCGTCACAACTACTTGCGAAAGAATTGAAATTAGAGAGTAACATCTTATTTAGAGGAGTTTTGAGCCCTTTAGAAGTGTCGATAGAACTTAAAAAGCATGCAATTTTTGTTCAGCATTCAATTCTAACAAAACAAAATGATTCAGAAGGTACCCCTCTATCATTGTTGGAAGCTGCAGCTTCTGGATTAGCAATTGTTGCTACCAAACATGCTGGGATTAAAGATGTTATTAAAGATGAAGAGTCGGGCTTTCTTGTTGAAGAAGGAGATGTTCAAAAAATGAGCGAACGTATGATTCAAGTTTTTGAAAATGATTTGCTTCGAATGCAGTTGGGGGCTAGGGCAAGGACTGATGTTTTAAGGCATTATAAACAAACTGATTACATTGAGTCTCTTGAAAAAAGCTTGAGTGAGGATGTTGTTCCAGAAAAAAAAGAAAGTAAATTAACTATTTGGAGACAAAGATTTTTCATTTTCCTAATACTGTTTTTGATTGCAGAAATTGGACTCAGAATGGTTGGATATAAACCAGGTGTTATCGAGGACTTTTATTTTCATAGAGGGGAGGTACAATACGATTCTTTATTATATGCAGATGAAACTGGAATAACGCATGTTGTTCCAGATAAAACGTTGATTTTAAATGGCAAAGTGAATAAGGAAGGTTTTTTTAGTTCAATAGAGTTCACACCTGAATCTATTGAACTTATTCATAAATCAGGAAAGAAAATTATTATGTTGATTGGTGACTCCTATACGCAAGGTTGTTGTGCAGACCAATACAACGGAACATTTGCTTACCTTTTAAACCAATCTGATGAATACGAAGTCTTGAATTTTGGAATACCAGGTGCTGACCCTGTTCAGTATAGATTGATTGTTGAAAAATATGCACCACTTTTAAAACCAGATTTAATTGTTGTAGCCGTTTATGGAGGCAATGATATGTTAGAATATGATCGTTCTGCAAAACCTTTCGTTCCTCTTGCTTATCCAATTAGAAATGGCCCTTGGCTCAATTCTGAAGGACCTATCTATTTAACAAAACAAGGGACGTTCTTCAGCACTTTTAATGAAGCTAAGGGACATTACTTCAAATTTTTCTCTTTATGGAGTGATGAGTCATCATTTTTTGAGAAAACAATTCGTTATAGCGTAATTCTCTCTCGCCCCTATTTGAAGTTAAAAACAAAGCAACGCTTCGAAGAAGTCAAAAATCAAATGCCAGAAAAATTAGACAACCCTATTTTTTCAAGAGAGAATTTAGTTTCACTAAATAACTTTGCAACAAGTTTTGAGGTCCCTGTGTTATTTACTTTAATTCCATCTCCTTCTGATGTCACTTCTAACATTGACCTTGAGAAAAAGTATGATTTTGTTTTTGGGAAATTGAAATATGATGTGCCTATTTATCTAAAAATTGAAGATTATGATGGAGTCGAAGATGCAAATCATTTCAATAATCAAGGACACCAAAAATACGCATCATTTCTTAAAACTATAATTGAAGCAAAGCTTTTGGAGTAGCCAAGAATACTGCTTGTGCAAAAGGTGTAGACGAATTGCTTCTTTGAAAGATACTTGGTTAATATAATTTTGTATTTTTACATAGAAATACCTGCTAAATGAAAAGAATTCTTGTACTTGGAGCTGGAGGCTTTATAGGAAGCCATTTGGTTGTTCGATTAAAAAAAATGGACATTATGTAATTGGTGTCGACTTAAAATTACCAGATTTTTCACCTTCACAGGCGGATCAGTTTATCCAAGCTGACCTTCGTAATTCTCAAGTTTGTGACAAATATATTACTGAAGAAATAGATGAGGTTTATCAACTTGCAGCAGATATGGGAGGAGCAGGCTATTTATTTTCAGGGGAAAATGATTTTAATGTAATGCATAACTCGGCATTGATTAATTTAAATGTCTCCTATAGTGCGATTAAAGTAAAAATAAAAAAAGTGTTTTTCTCTTCGTCGGCATGTATTTATCCTCAATTTAACCAAATCGACCCCAATAATCCAAATTGTAAAGAAAATTCTGCTTACCCTGCCGATCCGGATAGTGAGTATGGATGGGAAAAGATCTTCTCAGAGAGATTATACCATGCTGCATCAAGAAATTATGATTTGAACGTTCGAATAGCACGTTTTCACAATATATATGGTCCAGAAGGCACATGGAATTCAGGTAAAGAAAAAGCTCCTGCTGCACTGTGTCGAAAAGTTGCAATGGCAAGTCAAGAAGGTGTTATTGAAATATGGGGAGATGGGACACAAACACGGTCATTTCTCTATATAGATGATTGTATTAATGGAATTTTAACATTGATGGAGTCCGATTGCAAAGAAGTACTTAATATTGGCTCAGAAGAAATGGTTACTATAAATCACTTGGCTGAAATGATAGCTTTGCATGCTGAAAAAACAATTTCATTGAATCATATTGATGGACCAATAGGTGTGATGGGGCGTAATTCAGAAAATTCACTGGTGACAAAATCAATAGGATGGAGTCCAACAGTGAGTTTGTCAGAAGGGCTCCTGAAAACATATCAATGGATAGAATCAGAAGTTCTTAAATTAAAGACCTCAAATAATTAATGGTTGATTCTAAACCATATATTTCGTTTGTTGTAACTTCAAGAAATGATAATCACGGAGGGGATTTGCGTAAGCGAATGATGATTTTCTACAAAGGATTGATTCATCAATGTAATCAGTTTAAACTTCATTGTGAGTTAATTATGGTTGATTGGAATTCTCCTAATCAGGATGAATTGCTAAATAAAATTCTCCCCCCAGTTTCTGAATCTGATTATTTATCAGTTCGGTATATTATAGTTCCACCAGAAATCCATAATAAATACCGTTTCTCGGAAGATTTGAACCTGTATCAAATGATAGCAAAGAATGTGGGTATCCGAAGAGCAAAAGCTGAGTTTATTCTTTGTACGAACATTGATTTATTGTTTTCTGATGCTTTATTTGAAGAATTAGCCAAGAGAAGGTTGGAGAAAGGTAAATTTTACCGAGCAAACCGATGCGATATTCCAGCAACAATTAATGAGCATGATAGTGTTGAGAATCAATTAAAGTTTTGTGAAGAAAACATCATTAAACGATTAGGGAAAATCCCACACTTTACCCTTATTTATGATGAGAAAGGAATGTTATTTAAATCTCCAGTTTTTAATCCCATATTACGATTATTGAACTGGATAAAAACGAAGACTATTTCTCTTGATGAAGCAATGTTACGTTCCATGGATTCTGATGCATGCGGAGATTTCACAATGATGAGCAAGGTGGACTGGGAGAAAATTGAAGGATATCAAGAGTTGGAAATGTACTCACTTCATATCGATACAATGGCATTGTATTCTTCATTGGCCCAAGGGATTGAGCAAGTTATTTATCCTAGAGAAATGTGTTCGTATCACATTGCTCATGAGGAGGGATGGGACCCTAGTAATGCCGTTGAACAATTGCAGTTTTATAATAGACGTCCATCGTTAGATTGGTGGGTAGTTGAAGCTGCAGGAAGACAAATCGTTCAGGATAAGTCAAAGTTTGATATGAATAGGGAAGATTGGGGACTTAACACGATTAAATTAGAAGAAATTATTGGATAATGACAAAGATTGGAATAGTTGGAATTGGACGATTAGGATTGTGCTTAGCATTAAATCTTGAACGCGCAGGTTTTAATATTCTTGGAGTTGATTCAAATACAGATTATATTCAGTCAATTCAATCAAAGGCATTGACTTCAAATGAGCCACACGTTGAACTCTTCCTGAATGAGGCGAAGAACTTGACTGTGTCAACAGAATTGAACTCTGTTATTAATTCTGAAACTCAATTGATTTTTATTTGCGTTCCAACACCTTCAAAAATAGATGGTTCTTTTAATCATTCTTTTATAGACGACGTTTGTGATGAAATCCTAAAACTTGCTCCTCCAAAGAATAAAACGCATTTGATTATCAATTCAACAGTCATGCCTGGTTATTGCAATTCTTTGAATGATAGAATGAGTTTACATAATTATACGGTATCTTATAATCCTGAATTCATTGCTCAAGGATCAATCATTAAAGACCAACAATTTCCAAATCAGGTTTTGATAGGTGAAGCGAATGAAGATGTAGGAGATAAAATTGAAGCTATTTATCGTTCTTTTTGTAAGAATACCCCTCGATATAGTCGAATGTCAAGAACAGAAGCGGAAATCACAAAGCTTGCTGTAAATTGTTTTCTAACGACTAAAATAGCATTTGCAAATTCAATTGGAGATTTGACGATTAAGTATGATGTAAATCAAAATAATGTACTCGCGGCAGTAGGAGCTGATGAACGAATAGGGCCTCAATTTTTGCGGTACGGATTTGGATACGGCGGACCTTGTTTGCCACGAGATAATCGAGCAATGAATAAGGCAGCAAATCATGTTGGTTTAGAATTACCAATCAGCGAAGCTACAGATCAATCGAACGATTTACATCGAAGTTTTCAATTAGAAACATTTGAACAGAATTATTCGAAAGATGAACAAATTGTTTTTTCTGAACTCACATACAAATCTGATTCAGATATTATTGAAGAATCACAACAATTAGAATTAGCTGTTGATTTGGCGCATAAAGGATACAATATTTTACTTAAAGACCGTAAAATTGTTATTGAGCAAATTCGCATAATTCATGAGGATTTATTTACGTACGAAGTTTTGGAAGATGATTGAACCAGCAATTGTAGTCATAGCGTTTAATCGTGAAAAATCACTTCGGAGACTTTTAAAGAGCCTCGCTGAAGCCAATTATCCTTCTAGTAACATCACATTACATATTTCAATTGATGCATCTGAAAATTCAATTGTAAAAGAGGTAGCAGATACTTTTGTGTGGGAATACGGAGAAAAAATAATTGACTTAAAACCTAAAAATTTAGGTTTACTAAAACATGTTTTAGAATGTGGAGAATTGACAGCTACTTATGAATCGATTATTGTTTTAGAAGATGATATTGTTGTTGCTCCAAATTTTTACAACTATGCAGTTCTTGCGAATGATTTTTATGCAGAAGAAGAGAGAATTGCAGGTGTTTCACTATATACGTATTCATCTGAGGAGAATAATTTTTATCCTTTTGAACCAATTCGTGATAAAGGTGATGTGCATTTCATTCAGGTAGCAAGTTCTTGGGGGCAAAGTTGGACTAAAAATCAATGGTCGAAATTCAAGCTATGGTTAACAGAGAACCCGAACGGAATAGATTCAATTTTGCCTGCATACATCTCTAAATGGGGAGACAATTCTTGGAAGAAGTTATTCATTAACTATTTGATTGCTTCTGATCGTTACTTTGTCTTTCCAAACACTTCGTTTTCTACAAATTTTGAAGACGAAGGAACGCATGCTACGAATACAGGTTTGTTTCAAGTTCAATTGAATTACGATAGCGCAATTCCTAGATTCTCATCAATATCTTCTTCAAAATCAATTTATGATGTTTATTTTGAATTAACAGCAGATTGTCTTAAAAAATGGTGTCCATTTCTACAAGAACATGATTTTTGTGTTGACTTGTTTGGTGAAAAATCAATTAAGAATCTTGCTGCAGAATATGTTTTAACTTCAAGGAGAGGTGTCGATGCAATGAAATCGTTTGGAGCAAAGATGAATCCACTTATCCAAAATATACTCGCTGAAATCCCTGGTAATGAAATTGGTCTGTATCGAAAAGAAGATATTCGATCTACAGCGGGAAAAAGGTTTTTAGCAATCACTGCATCTCCTATAAGGCTAGAGCAATACGCTAAAGTAAATGAAGACATCCTTGAACGTCCTACTATTGTTCTACCAGTTTTAGATGATCAGTTGAATGATTTGAGGGTAACAATGAAGGCAATGAAATCAGATCGGTTTTACAATTTGGTAGTATTGATTATTTGTTCTTCTACTATTAAAGATTCCGTTCTTGAAATTTTAGAAGGAGCTCCTGTAGAAATTGAAGTTGTCATTAATAACTCAGATAGAGTCAGTGATTTATTGCGTTCTGGAATTGCTCATTATTCTACTGATTACTGTGCTTGGATGCAACCTGGAATGCTAATAAATCTGGAGAAAGCAGAGGATGTAGCTCGGATTTTTAAAGGGATGTCCCAAGTTCAAGTTTTGCAAGGACTGGAGGTTGAGGTGGATGAAAGTAATTATGTCAAATTAAACACATCAAGTGGTCGTTGGACACCGCAGAGAGCTAATTCAAATAAAGTTGAAGCATTGAAGTTAAGGTCTGAGTTTGTATTCTGGAGAACGTCCTTAATTTCTGAAAATGATATTTCAAAACTAAATTGTGGAAATCTGTTTTTTGAATTACTTAAATTAACCTCAATCTATTTAGCAGCAATTAAATTCGGGAGTATAAATAATAAAAAAGCTGTGTCATCTATTTCAATTAATGAGCTCAAAGAGAGTTTAGGAGCAAGTGAATTTCAACCAAAAACAGGCTTTAAATCTATGATTAGACCTGTTTTCCATCCTTTTTTTCGCCGAAATGTCCCATTTTTTCGTTTCTTTTACAAAGAATCAGAGAAGCTTCCTCTTGTTATTCGCTATGATTTTGAAAATAACAGTTTCTATTTGGAAAATTACTAATGCTTAAAAAGATAAGAATATATATCGTTATTTGTGTAGTTGCCTTGATTCAGTATGGGAATACTTTTGAACACGATTATGCTTGGGATGATGCCATTGTTATTACTCAAAATGATCGTGTACAACAGGGATTAAGTAAACCGAGTGATTTTTTTAGAAACATTAAGTCAGATGAAATTCAGCATCGATATGGTTATCGCCCAATTACACTTTTAACCTTTGCAGCTGATATAGAAATGTCTGAAATGACACCGAAAACAGGACACGTAATGAATGTTTTGTATTATGCATTACTTTGCTGTTTGATTTTCTATTTTCTACAAGTAATGTTTCCTGAAAAGGGAATACTTTTTTCAATCATTATAGTTGGGTTGTTTTTGATTCACCCAGTTCATACCGAGGTTGTTGCGAATATTAAATCTCGAGATGAAATATTAGCTATGATTTTTGGAATCAGTTCATTGATTTACTTTTTAAATTTTTTAGAAAAATCGAAAAACAATATGATTTATGGTTTGCTAAGCTTAGTTATGCTAATTTTCTCATTTCTTTCCAAGGAGAATGGAATCACTTTTGTCGGTGTTCTTCTACTGATTGCTTATTTTACGGATTCGGATCGAATTAAATCCTATTTTAAATATGGTTTACCAATTTTCGGGGGAATTGTACTTCTCGCGATTAGGTATTACGTTTATTCTGATGCTGTATTTGAGAATAACGCCACTGACTTATTGGAATCATTTCAATATAAAGAAGATGGATTTATGGGTAATCCGCTTCACGGTGCTAGTAGCTTTGTGCAAATCTTTCCAAATGTCTTCAATATTTTGATGAAAGATATTGGTTTGATGTTGTTCCCCATCACATTAGTGCATGATTATGGTTTTTCGCATTCAACGATTGTTGATTGGTTGAATCCTTTAGTTATTCTATCAGTTCTCTTTCATCTTGGACTTCTTTATTTAGTAGTCAGAGAATTTAAAAAGAAATCAATTTTACTGTTTGGAATACTGTTTTATTTCATTACGCTTTCAGTTTACTTGCATGTAATTCAAGTTGGACCTGATTATATGGGGGAACGGTTTTTATTTATTTCTTCCCTTGGTTTTATTATTGCAATTGTAGCGATGATAGAGCGAATTACAAAAGGTAGCTTTAATAAAGATGCCCCATCAATTTTAAAGAATAAAAAATCCAAAATAGCAATAGGAATTATTGGTTTCTTATTTGTCGTGGGGTTTGCAAAAACAATTGATAGAAATAAAGCTTGGGAGAATAATAAAATACTTTTTGAAACAGATATTGAAACGTTGGAAGATTGTGCACGAGCGCAATATAATTTTGCTTGTTTATTACATGATGAATACTACAAGAGGCCAACCAAGTCAAAGCAACAAAAAATCTTGTATCATTATAAACGTACGGTTGACATTTCTGACCGCTCCATGAAAGCAATGCTTGATTTAGGGAATGCTTATATGGAATTTGGTCAATTAGAGAAAGGTAAGGTGGCGTTTGAAAAAACAGTGAAAACACATAAAAACCTAGCTGCACCTTTAATGCAATTAGGTAAATATTATGTTTCTCAAAATGAATATGTTAATGCATTAGAACAGTATAATAAAGCAGAAGAACATTCAAAGATTCCAGAAATTTATCAATCTAAAGCTGTTTGTTATTTAAAGTTGAACCAAATTGAGAATGCCATTTCTACAATGGAGAAAGGAGAGAAGTTGGATCCTGATAATTCTGAATATTTCGTATTGTTGAGTGACATGTATTTAGCTCTAGGAAATATTGAGGGAGCAAAAAGAGCTATCCAAAAAGCACTTATGATTGCCCCTGAAGACAATTCGATTAAAATAAAGTATAATTCAATTAAGTAAAACGTTTTCAGGTAAGTAGTCAATTTTTTTTATTAAATAAAATTGACTACTTTTGATTATTAAAACTAACTAATTAGATTTCGTATGAAACAACTTTCACTTAAAAAGAGTAACAAGTCTTTCTTTTTTACCATGTGCTTCATTTTGTTTAGCACTTTTGGGTTCTCTCAATTAACAGTAACTAAAACTTATGCATCTCCTAGTTCTGTGACTGTTGATGGCTGTGGTTCATATTGCACCAATTTACCTGGTGTTTCATTTTCTACGGCTGATTTTACACTAGGCGCATGTGAAGTAACAGATGTAAACGTTTCTATTACTTGGGCTAAAACAGACGGTACATGTACTGCCCCCGGAACAGGGAGTTCATTTCATAATGAGACAAACTTTAGAATAGATGGGCCTACAGGCAACAATGTTATTTTAGCAATTCCAGGAACATATACAGGAAGTGCGACAATTTCAACAGTGACTACGAATTTAGATCAAGCAGCCGCTTCTGTCATTGGCGGTGTAACACCTGTTTCAGGGACATTCAGACCTAATAATGGAAACTTGAATACATATAACGGAACAAGTCCTTTTGGTACCTGGACGCTAAGAGCTGGTGATACAGGGGGAGGAGACCCATTGTGTATCGTGGGTTATAGTGTCACCGTAACAGTATCAACGACTGATGCAACTGCTCCAGTCCCAGACACACCTACTCTAGCGGATGTAACGGCAGAATGTTCCGCAACAATATTTGCCGCTCCAACAGCAACTGATAACTGTGGAGTAGTCACTGTAACAAATGATGCAACTTTTCCAATCACATCACAAGGAACAACAGTAGTTACCTGGACTTATGATGATGGAAACGGAAATACTTCAACACAATTACAAAATGTAATTCTTACTGACGTAACTGCACCAGTAGCAGACATGGCTTCTTTAGTAGATGTAACAGCAGAATGTTCAGTAGCAGCATTGACTGCCCCAACAGCGACAGACAACTGTGGTGGTGGAGTGACTGTAACAAATGATGCAACACTTCCTATTACAACTCAAGGAACAACCGTAGTAACTTGGACTTATGATGATGGAAATGGAAATACTTCAACACAAGTTCAGAATGTTATTCTTGCTGATGTGACTGGACCAACAATCATAGCTACCTTAGCAGATGTAATAGCAGAGTGCTCCGTAATAGCATTGACTGCTCCAGCTCCAACAGATAATTGTGGTGGAGTAGTGACTGTAACAAATGATGCAACACTTCCTATTACAACTCAAGGAACAACAGTAGTAACTTGGACTTATATAGATGTAAATGGAAACGGGTCAGAATAAATGCAAAACGTTGTGATTACAGATGTTACTGGACCAGTAGCAGATGTTGCTGTGCTTGCAGATGTTACAGGTATATGTGAAGTAACAACATTAACCCCCCCAACAGCAACAGATAATTGTGGTGGAGTAGTAACTGTAACAAACGATGCGACGCTTCCAATCACAACTCAAGGAACAACTGTAGTAACTTGGACTTACACAGATGGAGCAGGAAACACATCAACACAAGTGCAAAATGTAATTCTTACTGACGTAACTGTACCAGTAGCAGATGCTACTTCTTTAGCAGATATAACATCAGAATGTTCAGTAACAACATTAACTGCCCCAACAGCGACAGATAATTGTGGTGGAGTAGTGACTGTAACAAATGATGCTACGCTTCCAATCACAACTCAAGGAACAACAGTAGTTACCTGGACTTATGATGATGGAAACGGAAACACATCAACACAAGTACAAAATATAATTCTTACTGACGTAACTGCGCCAGTAGCAGACGTGGCTACTTTAGCAGATGTAACAGCAGAATGTTCAGTAGCAGCATTGACTGCCCCAACAGCGACAGATAATTGTGGTGGAGTAGTGACTGTAACAAATGATGCTACGCTTCCAATCACAACTCAAGGAACAACAGTAGTTACATGGACTTACACAGATGGAGCAGGAAACACATCAACACAAGTGCAAAATGTAATTCTTACTGACGTAACTGCGCCAGTAGCAGACGTGGCTACTTTAGCAGATGTAACAGCAGAATGTTCAGTAGCAGCATTGACTGCCCCAACAGCGACAGATAATTGTGGTGGAGTAGTGACTGTAACAAGTG
>JAJRQP010000084.1 GCA_024280195.1 Bacteroidota bacterium
AGACTAGTTTCTATATCAGGACCATCAATTTCTATTTGACCTAAAAACTGAATTTTTCCATTTTCTAATAAAAAAACGTCTCCTCCAAAGTAATACTCATAAGCCAATTGGCAAATAATAATTGTTTTACCGTTTACATCATTCTGATAAAAATGAGGCCTATACAGGTAAACATCTCCAACAGGTTTCGATTCAAAAAGGATTGAATTTTTTTGTAGAACAACTAGTCTATCTCCCCAGTTAACAGGATGCTCTGATGTTTCTAAATCCCCTTCAGAATATGCCGACAAAATAATCAATGACTCTATTTGAAAGGCATTTTCGACATCGTACTCTTCTAACTTGAAATCGGTAATTGGTTTTGGCTCAAATTCATTATAACGAATGAAGTTGGACCTAATTTGATTACGTGAAGTATTGCTTTTATTACTTGCGCAAGAAAGCAGAGTTAGTAGGATTAAAAATAAGAATACTTTCATAGATAGAGTTAACTGTTCATTTTCATCCTAATTAAATTGACTTCTTCCGCCGTTAATTTGATACAGTCTAAATCAATATATTGAGGTGTCAATAGATTCAAATAAAATTGATTCACTTGCTCTTCGCTAATTGAACAGCCTGACATATAGGAGAACGTCCCAGTATCATTCAAATGATTCATCATTATCTCTTTAACAATTGGGTTTCTTTTTTTTGAGAGTGCCCAAAAAGCATAAGCTCGTACTGATGGTGTTTTATGATCTGTCAAGAATATTAATTCTTCACTTGTTGCAAGTTCTACAAGTCTTTCAAAACAGAGGTAAATGTCTGATTTTATTCCAGCGTATCCCACTGCTTCACCATCAATAATAGCACTTTCGATTAGTGAATCTAAAATCGGCTGTATACTATCACTTACACGGATTGGCTTAAAATTGTGTTTCTCAACCAATTTATCAATGCTGTTCTCTTGCAATTTATCTGTTTGCTCTTTGCAAGAAAAATCACAACTAGAAAACAATGCAATCAGCATGAATAAACATAAGAACATCTTCATTGATACAAAAAATTATTCCATTAAACTACTTAAAAATTCCAAAACAACTCTCCTCACCTCATCATATTCTTTCTTCTCTATGCAATAAGGAGCATTCACAAAAATGACATTGCCTAAAGGTCTTAACAAAATACCTTTCTCCAAAAAGAACTGATAGGCTTTTGTTTTTACATCGGAGAAATAAGAATTTCCTTCTCCTGTTTTCACCTCAAACGCGAGAATGGTTCCTTGTTGGCGAATATTCTCTACGCATTCTATTTTTGCTAAATCATTGGCGAATTCTGCATTCCATTCGCAGATAGCAGCGATGCTCTCCCAAGTGTTTTCTTTTTCAAAGATATCGAGGTTGGCACATGCAACTGCACAAGCAATCGGGTTGGCAGTAAAAGAATGTCCGTGCAAAAGCGCCTTGCCAATGTCATCGGATAGAAAAGCATCGTAAATTTTGTTAGAAGCAATCGTTAAACCTAATGCCATTACTCCTGCCGTCAAACCTTTTGACAGTGCCACTAAATCCGGTTTGTTTTGGCAATAATCCATCGCAAACATTTTTCCTGTTCTTCCGAAACCTGTCATAACCTCATCAAATATGACGAGTACCCCATTTTCATGAGCGAGTGCCGTCAATTGGTCTAGGAATTCTGCAGAATACATTCTCATTCCAGCTGCGCCTTGCACCAATGGCTCGATGATTAACCCTGCAAATTCTCCGCTAGAAAACAGTTTTTTTGCTTGACCCAAAATCACTTGCTCATTCTCACCGTTTGGAAAATCGATGTAATCAACATCGAAGAAAAAAGGTTCAAAAGGTTTATTGAAATAACCTCGCTGTCCAACTGACATTGCTCCAAAAGTATCTCCATGATACGAACCGTTCATTGCTAAAAATCGATTCCTTTTTTCTCCTTTGTTATAGAAATATTGCATCACCATTTTTAGGGCAATTTCAACAGCCGTAGAACCGTTATCCGAGAAAAACACTTTATCTAAATGAGGAGGGAGAATAGAAGTAATTCTATCGGCTAACTCCACCGCTTTGGGATGCGTTACTCCGGCAAAAACTATGTGATCCATCGTTGCGAATTGCTCACTGATTGCCTTTGCAATATGCGGATGACCATGCCCGTGCGTGTTTACCCACCACGAAGAATTTGCATCTATGTATTTCTTACCTGATGCATCTTCTAAATAAACGCCGTATGCTTTGACAATTTCTAGGTGTTCTTTCGCAGTATGATGTTGTGTGAAAGGGTGCCAAACGTGGGATTTGTCTTTTTGTTGAATGTTCATTCTTTTTAATTAACTTTTAATCTCTTGTTAAAATTAAATAATTTGATTGCTTTTAATCCTCTTTCCACTTTTTTTTCATTGCCAAAAAAAGTTCGCAAAAAAGTCTAGCGCTGATATAACCTTTCCATAATTCTAAACTGCATTCCGCAAATTCGAAAAACTCTCCGTCAAAAAAGACGGATCAAACAGTTCCGAATTTTAGCTACTTTTAGTTTGAATTATCTGAAAAGAACATATAATGCGCTTTCGGAAGGAGAACTATTCTGCTTCGAAAAACTCTATTTGAGTTTAATTATTAATTTTTCATCCTTAATTAAACTCGCTTGCTCTAAAATAAATTCTTTGCTCACTTCCGCAACCTCTGGTATTCTGGCAATCATAGAGAGTCCTGTGTTTTTTAAAATGATTTCTTCCGTTGCTTTATTCTCTTCTCCGACAAAAACAAATCCTACTATTTTAATTCCTCTTTTTTGAAGACTTTCTGCAGAAAGAATACTGTGATTGATACTTCCTAAATAATGCCTTGACACCAAAATGACAGGTAGTTCAAACTTTTCAATGAGGTCAATAATCATTAAGCCCTCGTCATTGATTGGAACCATTAATCCTCCTGCACCCTCTACTACCAAATTACCTTTTACTTCGGGTAAGGTAAAATCAGATAATTCAATTTTTATTCCGTCAATTTTTGCAGCTGCATGAGGTGACATCGGCTGAGAAAGTGTAATTCCTTCTTGGAGAACATCCACATTCTCTGTTAAATTCTGAATTCTAATCGAATCTGAACGATCTAAATCACCCGCTTGAATAGGTTTCCAATAACTAGCTTTAAGTGCCTCAGAAATGATTGCACTCACCACCGTTTTGCCAACGTCTGTTCCGATACCTGAAATAAAATAGTGCTGCGGTTGTGTCATGTTTGTTTTCTTCTTATTACAGTAATTTTAGAACTTCTTTTTCAATCGTTTTCTTAACGGTTTTCCAATTTACATCAATCAACATTTCACAATCAGGTTGAATGTCTGCATCTTCAAAATAAATCAAACTTTTTAATGTTAGAATATCGAGATGGTTGGGATATTTCAT
>JAJRQP010000085.1 GCA_024280195.1 Bacteroidota bacterium
GAAACAATGTACCAAGGAGATTTTCTTTCTCCTAAAAAGAAAGAGGAATTATCTGCTTTTCTAGAAGTGAAATATGAAATAGCTATCAGTACTAAAAAGTAGAGTACTAGTACTGTCACAATTAATTCTTTGCTCATATCTTCGTAAAGATAACAATTGAATGCAATAAAAAAAGGACAAAAATCATCTCAACTTTTGTTAAATATCAGTTCTTCTTGATTCAAATAGCTTATCTTTGCAGAAATCTTTTGGAAGAAACATTTTCAAAGAATCTATAAATGCAAGAATTATGAGCATACCTCACGTAAAATTTGACAACAAAAAAGATCCTGAATTCTACAAAGAATTAAGAAAGCGAGTAAACAGTTATTTTACGGATAACAATATATCTAAATACGCGAACTTGAATATGAAAATTAAGTCCGCCTTCATGCTTTCACTTTATTTTGTTCCTTTTATCTTAATGTTAACAGGAGTTGTTGATTCTAATTGGGGAATTATTGGCATGTGGGCTTTAATGGGATTTGGTATTTCAGGTATTGGCTTATCGATTATGCACGATGCTAATCATGGTTCCTACTCTACCAATAAGTCTGTCAATAAATTAATGGGAGCAACTTTAAATTTTGCTGGAGGATATCCTTTGAATTGGATTATTCAGCACAATGTTTTACACCATACTTTTACAAACATTGAACACTTTGACGAAGATATCGAAAAGAAAGGGGTGATGAGATTTACACCTAATCAAGAGCATAAAGCGATTTTTAAATTTCAAATTTTTTATGCACCAATTTTATATGCTATTTTAACAATTTATTGGGTTTTATCTAAAGATTTTGAGCAATTAAATCGCTACGAAAAATTAGGACTACTTAAAGCACAAGGTGTTGGTTACAAAAAAGCTTTATTCCAAATAATCATCATGAAAATTGCTTATTTAGCAGTATTTATTGCATTGCCTTTGTTTTTACTTAATGTTCATTGGGGAATAGTCATTGGAGGTTTTTTAATCATGCATGCAATTGCAGGTTTAGTTCTCGCGCTAATTTTTCAATCGGCCCATGTTATTGAAGAAACAGAATTCTTTGAAGCGGATGAGAATAATTCTGTTGAAGAGAATTGGGCAATTCTTCAAATGAGAACAACTGCGAACTTTGCAAATGGAAGCACTCTTTTCTCTTGGTATATTGGAGGTTTAAACTATCAAATTGAACATCACTTATTCCCAACTATTTGCCATGTTCATTACAAGCATATTTCAAAAATTGTAAAAGCAACAGCTGAAGAATACGGAGTACCTTACCACCACCACAAAACATTTTTAGGTGCTTTGAAGAGTCATTTTACATTGTTGAATGATTTAGGGACGGGAAAGTATGATAAGAGAAGGAAGGAGTTAAGGAGTTAGGAGTTGAGGAGGATGCTTATTCTGTCTTGCTAGAATCTCCAATTAGTTCAAGTAATCCTTCAAATTCTTCTTTCGTAAAAGGTCTCATTTGACCTTTTTTTAATCGATTAAGTTCAACATTCATAATACGCACCCGTTTTAATGTTCTTACCTCGTAATTCAGATGTTCGCACATTCTTCTAATTTGACGATTCAGACCTTGAGTAAGGATGATTTTAAAGGAGTAATCATCTATTTTTTCAACAACACATTTCTTAGTGATAGTTTCTAAAATTGGAAGGCCGTTTCTCATTTTATTTAGAAACCATTCTGTGATTTTCTTATTAACTCCTACAATGTATTCTTTCTCGTGATTATTTCTAGAACGGAGAATTTTATTGACAATATCCCCATCATTGGTTAGGAAAATCAAACCTTCACTCGGTTTGTCTAGTCTTCCTATCGGAAATATTCTTTCTGGATAATTTATAAAACTGATGATATTTCCTTTAATGTTTTCATCTGTTGTACAAGTAATACCTGTCGGTTTATTAAACACGAAGTATAGATTCTCAACATTCTTTGTTATCACCTGTCCATTAACAGAAATAATATCAGTTGCAGTTACCTTCACTCCTAGACCAGCTAGTACGTTATTCACTTTCACACGACCTTCTTCTATTAATTTATCTGCTCCACGACGAGAACAGTATCCAGTTTCTGCTATTGCTTTGTTTAATCTTTTTAAATTCATCTATGACAAAAGTAAGAATAATGTATTGTTTCAACAATCATCACAGAACCTCGTTGATAACTTATAGCAAGACTAAATGTGCAATTATTTTAAATATCGTACATTAGCGCATAATTATAAAACAAAACATGATGAAAAAACTATTACTACTTGTGCCATTTTCAATATTTGGCACCCTTAATCTTAATGCACAATGTGTGCCTGTTGATTGCTCTGCATCTCTTCCAGTTTATGGAGGCATCTGTGACAGTATGTTAAATGACGGAAGTGTAAATCAAACTTATGACGATTTTGAATCATTTGTAATGAATGGAGAATGCTTTGACGCAGGAGTTTTTGATCCAAATCAAGCAGGGAATGACATTCAAATTGTTGAAGTACATGATATTACTTTTGCTGGAATGCCAGCAGGCATAACTGGAGCAACAAATCAAGCAATTTACACCACCAATACTTCAACAAACACATTAGGGTGTGCATCATTTACGGGTACACCTACAGAAGCTGGAGTTTTTAATTGTACGATTGACTTGTTAGTAGATGTAAACATTTGTGGATTCATTCCAATTCCATTAGCAAACCAAAATGCACAATACGTAATGTGGATGACAATTAATCCAGACCCTACTTTTACAGGATTAGCTTCTACATATTGTTCAACAGATGGAGCTGTAACGTTGACAGCAACAGGAACTACAGGAGGTACATTTAGTGGACCTGGTGTAACTGGAAACTCTTTTGATCCAGCAACAGCAGGGGCAGGAACTCACACAATTATGTATTTAGTATCTGCTCAGCAAGGTGCTGCAATTGCACCAGCTACAGACAGTATGCAAATGGTTGTAACTGTTGCTTCTGCTGGAGGAACTACTACAATTTATGCAGATACAGATGGAGATGGTTTTGGAGACCCTGCAAATTCATCAACTACAACAGGATGCTCTATTCCTGCAGGATACTCTTTAACGGGAGACGATTGTGATGACACTAACCCAGCGATTTATCCGGGGGCAACTGAAATAATTGGCAATGGTATTGATGAGAATTGTGATGGTGTTGATGGTTATTTAGCAATTGGAGAGAATGAATTATCTTCTTTGAGAATTTATCCTAATCCAACTGAAAACACATTATCTATTGATGGTTTAGAAGGAGAAACAGAAAGCATTACTATTTCAAATGCTAGCGGAAAAATAATGTATTCTTTTTCAAATATAAACACAACTTCTTATGACATTAATGTTCAATCATTAGAAAGTGGTATCTATTTCGTTAAAGTAAATGCGACTAAAGTGATTCGATTCATTAAAAAATAATTTCTTAACATATTGAAAAAGAGCCAGTCATAATTCATTTGACTGGCTCTTTTTTTTGGAAGTTTAAATCAATGAAAATAAGTTGGTTTTTTTTTAAAAAATGTGCGGCAATTCTATTTATTTGTATTACATTTGCCCACGCTTTAAACGAAAAGTGTACAACAAAATCCTCAAGACTGACTGTTGTCAGTATCATTTAGATGATTAGGATATTTGGTCTGGTAGTTCAGTTGGTTAGAATATCGCCCTGTCACGGCGAGGGTCGCGGGTTCGAGTCCCGTCCAGACCGCCAATTAAAAAAAGCTTCATCTTTCGATGAAGCTTTTTTTTTACATCTTATTACACTTAGAAAACTATAGATATAAACAAAAAAGGATGCATCACACATCCTTTACATTTTAATCTATTTAACAAGGCTTTCTACTTAATCAACTTATCAATTGCTATATGCAATCCTAAACCTCTTAATTCATTTCCTGATGCAACAATAACGCCTTCACCATCAATCAGAAACGCAGTTGGAATTGAACTTACCGAATAATCTCTTGCGGTAACCCCGTCTTTATCCCAACCATGGTTTTTCCAAATCAAGCCATCTTTTTTGATTGCATCCTTCCAAGGCTCCTCTTTCCTATCTAAAGAAACGCTAAAAACTTCAAAGCCTTTTCCTGTTTTGAATTTCGTTTTTGCATACTTTTTATATGCCTCGACAACATTTGGGTTTTCTCTCCTACATGGTCCACACCAAGATGCCCAAAAATCAATTAAAACAACTTTTCCTTTTAATTTAGAAAGTTTTATCTTCTTTCCAGTTGGAGAAACTAATTCAATCTCTGGTGCTTGAGACCCTTTCCGGGGACGGCTAATCGAGCTAGAGGTACTGATTGTTAAAATTCCTACAAGAACAATAAGTGCAAATACTTTCATAAAGTTGTTTTTATTTCTCGTACGGTATCAAGAACCTTACCCAATTCTTCTAATATCCGCCCCAAGGTTATTTAGACGAATATCAATGTCTTGATAACCTCTATCAATTTGCTGAATATTATGAATGGTGCTTTTACCATTTGCGGAAAGCGCAGCAATTAATAAAGAGACACCTGCTCTAATATCAGGAGAAGTCATTTCTATACCTCTTAATGGATATTTCTTATCTAAACCAATAACTGTTGCTCTGTGAGGGTCACACAAAATAATTTGCGCTCCCATATCGATTAATTTATCGACGAAGAACAATCTAGATTCAAACATTTTTTGATGAATCAATACAGAACCTTTTGCTTGTGTTGCCACCACTAAAATAATGGACAATAAATCAGGCGTAAACCCTGGCCAAGGTGCATCAGAAATTGTCATGAGAGAACCATCAATAAATGTTTCAATCTCGTAACTTTCTTGCGCAGGAATGTAAATATCATCCCCTTTCTTTTCTAACTTAATACCTAAACGACGAAAGATAGTCGGAATGATACCAAGGTTATCCCAGCTTACATCTTTTATCGTGATTTCGGAGCCTGTCATTGCTGCTAACCCAATAAAAGAACCTATTTCAATCATATCAGGAAGAATTCTATGATAGCAACCTCCTAATTTTTTAACCCCTTTAATCGTTAGCATGTTAGAACCAATACCGGAAATTTTTGCTCCCATACTATTCAACATCTTACACAATTGCTGTAAATAAGGTTCACAAGCCGCATTGTAAATCGTTGTTTCACCTTCTGCCATAACAGCAGCCATTACAATATTTGCGGTTCCCGTTACAGATGCTTCATCTAGGTGAATGTAAGCTCCTTTTAAGTTTTTTCCTTCTATAGCATAAAAATGCTCACCTGCATCGTAATTAAACTTTGCCCCCAGCATCATCATTCCTGTAAAGTGCGTATCTAATCTTCTACGACCAATTTTATCTCCACCTGGTTTTGGCAAATAACCAACTCCAAATCGAGCCAATAAAGGGCCAACAATCATTACAGAACCTCTTAAAGAACTGGCTCTAGTTTTAAAATCTTCTGTTTGTAGATAATCTAAGTCAACATCTTTTGCTTGAAAAATATAAGTTCCTTTCTCAACCTTTTCGATTTTTACTCCCATTGCCTGTAACAAACCAATTAGTTTGTTTACATCAACAATATCAGGTAGATTAGAAATCGTTACTTTTTCTCCAGTTAACAATGGTGCGCACAAAACTTGTAAAGCTTCATTTTTTGCACCTTGAGGAATTAAATCTCCTTTTAACGGTTTACCACCGTGAATTTCAAATGATGCCATTGATTATCTTTTGTATTTCTTTTTAAAATGTTGCTTCTTGTTGCGATTGTTATTATTGCGATTGTTCTTGTTATTGTTATTCTGAACATTCTGCAAGCCCAATATTTTGAGCAATTGATTCGTACTAACCAACTCTTCTTCAGGATTTTCCATTGATAAGACTCCTGCAGACATTTCTTTCAATTGTTTTGCTATTAAAGCATTATCTACCGCTGTGTTATTATGAACAAGGTATTGCTTCTTCATAAAATTCCCCATAGCATGAGTCATGTACTCTAGTTCCTTCTCGTCTTTTATTTCTGCAACTGTATCTAGAATCTTTTGAGTGTACTGCCCAAAATGTCCGTACCTGATTTTACTTTTAGGGTAAGGCATTTCGTTGGGCTTCTCCGATAATGTTTCAGCTGTTGGAATCTCGTAAGGAGAATCAACATCCAATTTAAAATCAGACATGATAAAAAGATGCGCCCACAATTTATGGCGATAGTCATCAACATCACGAAGATGTGGATTTAACTGTCCCATAACTTCAATTATGGCTTGCGCAGCTTTATTTCTCTCTTCACTGTCTTTGATATCCATTGCGTGTGCAATCATATTCTGGACATTCCTTCCGTATTCTGGCAATAACATTTTATTGCGAGATGTATTATATTCCATTTATTCTAATTCTAATTTTAAACTCCTAAGCTACTAATTTTCTAGATGCTTCGCAAGAGAATCATTAAATAGCGATTTTGCTTCTTGAATAAATCCAAAATGTTCATCGTCTATCATCATCTTACCTTTGGTAACATGTCCTAATAAAGTGAATGAGACTTTTGAATTCATCATCGCTTCTAAGAAATCATCTTCTTGGTCTTCATTGACTGTTACAAGTACTCTACCTTGTCCTTCTCCAAATAAAAATGCATCTTCACGCACTTCAGAATCGGTAACAATATCAAACCCTAATTCTCTAGGGATAGCCATTTCGGTCAAAGTTACGAATAATCCACCATCTGCAACATCATGTGCTGCGTTAATGTGTTTGTTAATAATTAAGTCCTTCACAACATTTTGCATAGCAAATTCCTCCTCCAAATTAAAATATGGAGCTGGAGATTCGTTTACTTTGTGATAAGAAATCAAATATTCTGAAGAAGAAATATCGTCATACGATTGACCAATGATAAAGATTAAGTCGCCTTTATCTTTGAAATCTAATGTCATTACATTTTCTTTATTCTCAACAATTCCAATCATTCCGATTGTTGGAGTTGGAAAAACAGGAACCTCTACCCCATCAATAGACGTTTGGTTATAGAAGGAAACATTTCCACCTGTAACAGGTGTATTAAACTTCAAACAAGCTTCTGACATTCCTTTAATTGCTCCAACAAATTGCCAGAATGATTCAGGATTGTAAGGATTCCCAAAATTTAAACAGTTTGTAATTGCGCTTGGATTTCCTCCAGCACATGTAATGTTTCTTGCTGCTTCTGAAACAGCAATCATAGTTCCTATATGAGGATCGGCATTCACATAACGTGAATTACAATCAACTGTCATGGCCAAAGCCTTGTTTGTTCCTTTAATATTTACAATTCCAGCATCAGAAGGACGGTTTGTCGTCATTGTTCGTGTACCCACCATAGAATCGTATTGATCCGTTACCCAATTTTTAGAGGCAATATTTGGATTTTGTAATAGTTGAAACGCAACTTCTTTTAAATCTTCCGGTTGCTCAATTGAATTGATATCAAATTTTTTAAATTCTTGATAATATGCTGGTTCTTTGTATTCTCTTTCATAAACTGGAGCACCACCACCAAGCACAAGTGAATCTGCAGGAACATCACCTACAATTTCTCCTCCCATAAAGTAACGAACTCTTCCTCCTTCAGTAACTACACCAATTTCTTCTGCGTGTAAATCCCATTTATCAAAAATATCTTTAACAACTTTTTCTTTTCCTTTCTCTACCACAACGAGCATTCTTTCTTGTGATTCTGACAAAAGAATTTCGAATGGTTTCATGTTCTCTTGACGAGTAGGAACAAGATCAAGGTTAATATCCATACCTACATTATCTCCTGCCGCACTCATTTCACAAGAAGAA
>JAJRQP010000086.1 GCA_024280195.1 Bacteroidota bacterium
AAACAAGTAGGGTCAGTTGCTGTAACATTGGTAATCGAAGGGGTTAACGGAGCTGTTAATGTTGCCGAAGCAGTCACCTGACAACCAATTGCATCTTCTACCACAATAGGGTAAGTTCCATATGCCAAGGTGTTAAATAATCCTCCTGCCTGAAAAGTTGTTCCGCCGTCAATGCTATATTGTAAAGTTCCTGTTCCTCCTGATGCTGTGATTGTGATATCTCCATCATTACCCGCGCAAGTTGGATCTGTTGTCGCAACATTTATTATTGTTGCTGGATCTCCAACAATTATTGTCGTAGTATCTTGTGTACAACCTCCTGCATTACATGCTTCAAAGATTACAAAATAAGAACCTGCTGTAGTATAAACGTGCGCTGGAGGATTTTGCATTGTTGAGAATGTTGCATCTCCAAAATTCCACAACCAACTTGTTGCAGGATCTCCAATCACAGTTGCATCTGTAAACGTAACCGTCAAAGGATTACATCCTGAAGCGACGTCTGAGGCTAAAACTGCCGTTGGTGGGATGGTTGAACAATCAATTATTTCTACATAATCAGTATACAATGTTGTTGAAGAACATCCTGGTGTAGTTGTTCCCACTTTAATATTATCAATCAGTAACAAGTATTGATCATCGGATAAATTTCTAAAAGCAATATAAACTGTCTGTCCTGCATAAGCTGATAAATCAACACTTCTTGTTGTTGCAAAACCATTTTCTGCTGCTGTAGAAAATAATAGTGTTCCATAATTACCAACTGTTGCTGGAAGTTGTGCTACTGTAGAAATTCTCACCTCATAACCATCAGGGAAGTTTGAACTCCCCGATTGAGCATCCCAAAATAATCGTTGGTTTGCAGGAAGAGCTCCTATTCCAGTAGTCAACATCCAATCATCTGCTGGTTGCCCAGGAGATGCATTCCATGATGTTGCTGTAGCCTCAACACTTCCGTCACCATCAAAGTCTAAAGGTAACCAAGCTGTTGCGTCAGTTCCTGTAAAAGGAGGGTTAACTCCTGCATTTGGTATCCATGGGTCATTATTAAAACGACCATAGCCTGCAGGCCATCCTGCTTCAAAGTTTTCTAGATAAAACGTATCTGCCGGAAAAACTCCAGGACTTTCTACCGTTAATTCTACGTAATAAGTACCTGGAACAGTATAAACATGATTAATTGTATTTGTACTTCCTGAAGAAGTTACAGCTGTACCATCACCAAAATCCCAAGTATAATCAACATATCCATCTATGTTAGATGTAAAGTCGATACCTGGTGCTCCCATACAAACAGGGTTATTAGGTGTTGCAGAGAACTCAGAAGAAGGAGTAGGCATAAAATTATAAGGTATTGTATATGTTGCTGTATCTCCACGTCCACAAGCATTTATTGTTGCAACGGTTACTGTATCAGGACCTGGAGTAGTATAAACTCTATCTATTGATTGTGGATCAGTTGTAGAATTAATAACCGTACCATCAGCAAAAGTAAAAGACCAACTTACAGGATTACTGTATAGCACAGTATCAAATAACGTTAAGTACGTTGTATCACACACAACATTCTCCGTATAACCAGTAATCAATGGTCTAGGAGCATAACCTCCTAACATTGGGTATAAATCTAAATCCACATCGATACCAATTCCTGCTAAAGCATTAACATAACCTGTAGTTTCAGACCAAATATGGTTCAATCCATTTCCTTGCCCTTGGGGAGGAGAAGAAGAGATAACTTTTAGCGTATCGTTAGGACCTCCTGGAAAAATTTCGATTCCAACATGGAACGTAGCTGTAGTTGGGACAACAGGAGTAAAAGGAATCCAGAATTCTGCAAAAGATGCTCCTGTCGGAACACCAACTGCAGTTGGAGAAAGGGCTCCAGAACCACCTAGCAAAGCTCCAGGAGCACCAGCTCCATCATCATCAAAAACGAGCACTTGAAAAACCATATCGTCATTTGGATCAAACAAAGAGGCTAAACCTACTCTAATTGCTCCAACTTCTGTTACACCCGGATTGGGAGAAAAGAATCTTTCATAAGAACCTTTCACACCATTCGTTGGTGAATTAGTAAAATCTGGTACACCAAAAATTGTTTCTCCACCTCCAAAGCTATAAGTCGTTGGCGAAGAAGTAGGTGTCACCCAGTATAAATCAAGTGTATCACAATCTCCAGCTGGTGCCAGAACTTCAATATAATCAATTTTTGTTTCAGTATCTGGTCCGTTAGGGCTTCCAACCGTTAAAGAAACGGTATATAGCCCTGGATTTGGGTAAGTAACTTGTGGTGGTACTTGACCAATAAATTGTGCGTCAGCTCCTGTACATCCAGCGCAAGTTACTGTCCCACTAGCACCAACATCAAATGTCCAAGTCCAACTTGTAATAATTGCTTGAGGTTGAGACAAATCGGTAAAGGTAACATTTGATGGCGCTTGCCAAGTTGTTGGAGTCCCAACAAAATCAGCAACTGGAGGCTGTGCTCCACACACACCACCACCGTAAGAAGTCCAAGCTCCTAAATAGGTCGCTACCATACAATGCATTCTGGAGTTTTGTTGTGACGTAAATTGCGACGAACAAAAAGAATAAGACATGTGATTATTTACAGGAGCATTTGCCCAAGGACCAACATCACAAACTCCATTTGCATTTGCACTTGTAGAACAATTATAGCTATATGTATCATGAGGGTTTGTATCTGAACACCAATCACCCTCTTGGTCACCTTCTCCTAGATAAGGGCCTCCAAAAGGAGTTGGAGCACCAGAAGTATTACTGGATCCATTGGCATTTCTAACTTGTTCATAACAAGCAGTACATTCAGATCTCTCATCAACACCCGCAAAAGTATGTTCTAAACCAAAAACATGTCCCATTTCGTGAGCCAATGTACTTCCTCCCAGTCCAAGATTTCCTCTGTTTAAAACGATACCTCCTGTGTTACTAGTTCCACCCATTGGATCATATGGGAACCTTGCATACCCTCCAGCAGTCATTGAACCAACTACATAAATATTAATAAACTGAGTTGGGTTTACAACATAAGTTGTTTTTAAAGAAACTTCTTCTGTATTAGAATCGTGCGTATAATTTACATCATCCACATAAAAACTTGCTGGATCTGCACAAAATATCATATTGTTGGAAGCAAATTGAGAATTCAACTCTGCCATTAAACCATCAATCCTAGTTTGATCAATATTTGAACCTGCACCACCAGCTGTTGATTGCATCACGTGCCATTTCAGTTGAAAATACTTTACCGTAGTTGGTGCAGCATCTCTATTGTTAGGGTCATCGCAAGCGACAGTAAACGGACAACCTAAACTTTTTATTAGACCGTTTGCGTTATCAATATACGGCCGTTTAGTCGCACATACATTTGAAATTTCTGGATTACTCGGCAACCTGAAATCAACTTCGAATCCATCAAAAGAAAGTAACTTTCCGTTAGGAGAAAGTTGAATTGGGTTGTCAGAAGTTTGCGCTTTTGTAGCATCAATTTCTTCACTTACAGTTTTTACAATAAGAGGTTTCGTTTCCCCTTTTTCAATCTTGTATTTTTTTGCAATCTCTGTAGGGTTATTAATTTGCTTTGTAGTATTTTCTTGAGCAAATGTTGCTAATGACATTCCGAAGAATGAACACAGAAGTAGAATCTTATTCATAAGAACAATTTAGTTTTAGTATTATTTTTCAATAAAGGTAGGCTTAGCACGAACTTTTATGAAACGTAAATATAGAATTAAAAAACTAGAAATTCAAATGATTTTATTGATTCGGAAGTTTCAAGAAGCTATGAACCAATTAGTTCAATGGTTTCTTTCGCTGCGGCCTGTTCTGCTTTCTTTTTAGAACTTCCAGTTCCCATACCAAATTCTTGGTCATTTATGAATACAACAACTGTGTAAGACCATGTTGAGCCTTCATTTTTTTCGTTAACAACCTCAAATCGTAGGGGTAGTTTACTTTTTTGGCTCCAGATAAAAAGTTTGGACTTAAAATCAATTTCTTCTTCAAGGACTTGATTAAAATTGACATATTTTCTAAAGATATGATTATTAATACTTTTTACAGTCTTTTCATACCCCCCATCAAGGTATATTGCCCCTATCATTGCTTCAAAAGCATTTCCTTCGATGGTTTCAAGGTTGATTGATCGTCCTTTATTATATCTCATCACTGAGTTGATTTCCATTTCTTGAGCTATTTTCCCTAAGGTCCGACGACTAACGACTTTAGATTTAACCTTTGTTAAATAGCCTTCATCTTCATTTGGAAATTTTTTAAAAAGAAATTCTGCAATCACAGAGTCAAGAATTGCATCTCCTAAGAACTCTAATCTTTCATTGGAAGGTTCTCCTAAGTTATTTGCCACAGACTTGTGTGTCAATGCTTTTTTGAAGTAAAAAATATTTTTTGGAGTGTAACCAAATTTACGCGTTACAAAACGAATAATTTCTAACTCTTCTTGAGATTTGTTTTTTCTGAAAAAAGGAAACAAGGCAAACACCTTATCCTTTAAATTTTTTGACAATTACAGTTGTATTGTGCCCACCAAATCCGAAAGTATTTGACATTGCCACATTCACTGTTCTTTTTTGCGCTTTATTGAATGTGAAATTCAATTTATTGTCCAACTCATCATCATCTGTTACATGATTGATTGTTGGAGGAACAATATCTTCCTGGACAGCTTTCACGCAAGCAATTGCTTCAATAGCACCAGCAGCGCCTAACAAGTGTCCTGTCATGGATTTTGTTGAACTTATATTAATGTTGTAGGCGTGTTCTCCAAAAACAGATTGAATAGCTTTCACTTCTGCAACGTCTCCCAAAGGAGTTGACGTTCCGTGAACATTTACATAATCGATTTCTGAAAGGTCTATTTCTGCATCTTCTAATGCTGCTATCATGGAGTTTTTAGCTCCTGTTCCATCCGGGTGAGGAGCTGTCATATGATAAGCATCTCCTGACATTCCACCACCGATAACCTCAGCATATACTTTAGCACCACGTTTCATCGCGTGCTCATATTCTTCAAAAATCAATGCTCCTGAACCTTCTCCGAGAACAAAACCATTTCGATCCTTATCAAAAGGACGAGAAGCAGTTTCTGGAGCGTCATTACTTGTTGACAATGCTCTTAATGCATTAAACCCTCCAATACCTGATTCGTTTACTGCTGCTTCTGAGCCTCCAGTAACAATTGCGACTGCTTTTCCAAGACGGATATAATTGAAAGCATCAATCATAGCGTTTGTTGCTGAAGCACAAGCTGAAACAGTTACATAATTAGGTCCACGAAGTCCATATTTAATAGAAATATGTCCTGCGGCAATATCAGCAATCATTTTAGGAATAAAAAAAGGATTGAAACGAGGTGTTCCGTCTCCTTCTGCAAAATTGATGCATTCATCTTGGAATGTTTTCAATCCGCCAATTCCAGATCCCCAAATAACACCTATCTTATCAAGGTTTGGGTTGGAATCCATTAAACCCGAGTCTACCATAGCTTCGCTAGACGAAACCATGGCATACTGGGAAAATTGATCTAATTTTCTTGCTTCTTTACGATCAAGGTGGTCTTTGATGTCAAAGTTCTTAATCTCGCAAGCAAATTGTGTTTTGAATTTAGACGCATCGAATTGTGTAATTGGAGCGGCACCACTTTTACCATTTTTTAAGCTTTCCCAATATTCGTCAACTGTGTTTCCGATTGGTGTTAATGCTCCTAGTCCAGTGATAACAACTCTTTTTAATTCCATGTTGAATCTTTAATTCAATAATTATCGGTTACTCTATTAGTTTGCGTTTTCTTCTATGTAAGAGATAGCGTTACCTACAGTTTGGATATTCTCAGCTTGATCATCTGGAATTGCAATGTTGAATTCTTTTTCGAATTCCATAATCAATTCTACTGTGTCTAGAGAATCTGCTCCTAGGTCGTTTGTGAAACTTGCGTCGTTTGTAACTTCGTTTTCTTCAACTCCTAATTTATCTACTATAATAGATACTACTTTTGATTTAACGTCAGACATTTCTTTCTTAATTTTAAGGGTTAATCTGCCGCAAATAAAGCCATATATTATGAGAAATACAAGATTTTAAGGATAATATTCAATAATATCGTCCTTTGACTTACGAGATAAATCAGGAACCATTGTGTTTTCAGCAGGAAATCCAACGGGGATTAACAAGTATGGACGCTCGTTTTCAGGGCGATTCAGCGCTTTTGAAATAAAATTCATTGGACTAGGTGTATGTGTTAAAGCAACCAGCCCAGCGTTGTGAATTGCCATTAATAAAAATCCAGCAGCAATGCCAACAGACTCTGAAACGTAGTAATTATTCGCTTTTTTACCGTTTTCATCGAAATCGTACGACTTTTTCATGACCACAATTATCCATGGGGCTATGTCTATAAATTCTTTCTCCCAATTTGTTCCTAAAGGTTCTAAATCTTTGATCCAAGAATCACTCATTCTACCATCATACGACTTTTTTTCTTCTGCTTCTGCCAACTCTCGGAGTTTTGATTTAAGAGAAGTGTTTGAAATCAAGCAAAAAGTCCATGGTTGTTTATGCGCACCTGACGGGGCCGTTGAAGCTGTCATTAATATATTCTCCATTACTTCTAGCGGGACCTCTTTCGGAGAAAAATCACGAACAGATCTTCTTTTGTCAGCCCATTGATAAAAATTCTCTGATTTTTGTTTCATTTCTTCTTCAGAAAACTGTTCTGGAGAATACTTTATATATGGATGTTCTTTACTTGACATACTTGCTTTAGTTTTATTGATGCGATTTTGTGAGATAAATATAAGGAAATTTCACTTAAAACATTTAACCACTTTTTTTTGCTCCTAAAGCTTTCGGGACAGAAAAAAAAGTTCGCAAAAAACTGCTCTTCCTCGAAGCGAGCCCTCCTACTTCTTCATTTCTCGGTTCATTATTCAATATTTATTATTCAACACAACATCTTCGACCAACATAAAACTGAGTTTTCATCTATAAGTATGAGT
>JAJRQP010000087.1 GCA_024280195.1 Bacteroidota bacterium
ACTTCGTAAAATTTCTTTGCTTGATCTTCTGAAAGACGCGTGTACTTCATTGCTTTGATTGCAAAACCTGCGTCTAAAATCATTTGGATGATGTTTCCTGCTTGACCATTTTCTAATGCATCAGGCTTCAACATTGTGAACGTTCTATTCGTTGCCATAATCTTTGTTTTTCTTAATTTTTCGGCAAAGTTAATCATTTCTTCTTCTTTACTCAAAAAAAAGATTGAAACTTTGAAAGCTATTATTTGTTACTGTAAAAGGGATTGAGAGATTATCCTGGTTTAATAAGAATTATTTAACATATTTTAATGCTATTATTTTTTGTAGCTAAGAATCTTTGTCCTATCTTTGGAGTATCAAAATAGAGGAGTAGTTTACCACTATTTTAGAGTTTTATAGTTTTAGCATGGTTTAGCAGAAAGAGGAACAAGTTTTTTTTAAAATTCGTTCCTCTTTTTGATTTTTAAGACTTTCGTTGTACATTGTAGTCTTATTAATAAATACTTCAAAAACGATGCAAAAACTTATACTATCATCTTTTCTTTTATTAGCAATTAATTTCTCTGCTTTATCTCAGACGCAAGGTTCTGCATATACTGCTGTTGGTAAGGGGGTTGCAACAACCTTTGTGACAGATTATCATTCTTTAGGAATTAATAGTTCTGCTTTAGGTTGGGGAACAGGTTTTGAAGATAAACACTTTACATTAGGTATGACTGAGTTTAGTATGGGTATCTATTCTGACTCTTTAAATTCTGATCGTTTAGCAAGTCTGTATAAGACAATAAGACAAGAGGCGTTTGGAAAAACAACAGGGGCTGATTCTTGGCAACAACAAGCGCAAAATGCGGGTGATTATTTGAGAACAGGAATTAGCATAGATGCTACTTATAATTGGTTAGGATTTGCTTATCAGAATGAAAAATTAGGTGGGATTGCTTTTAATGTACAAGAAAGATACAGCTGGTATTCTAAGTTAAGTGCGGATGTTTCTGGAATTACTTTTCAAGGAAAGTTGGCAGATTATTTTGATCAGTTAACAGTTGTTTACGGAACAGACACAACGGTAATAGCAAATAATGGAGTAACCAATGAAGATACATTAGCTCATGTAGTTTCAGGAAGATTGGCTGTTCCATTTAGTTTGTCAGATATAACGAATGGTACGGATATTAAGTTTTCTTGGAATAGATATTACAACCTAGGTTATGGAAGAAAGTTATTTGGAGATTCAACCTTCGCTCTTTATGGAGGTATTGCAGGTAGGTACATTCAATCAACTGCAATGTTTAATTTTGTTTCAGATAATAGCGGTCTTTCTTTGAATTCTTCCATATCTCCAAATTTTGACATTGATTACGGTTCTGTTGCAACCACAAATGTATCTGATTATAAAAAGAAAGGGAAATCAATCCCAACTGCAATTGGAAATGGATATGGCGTTGATTTATCTGTGAGTGCAAGATTATTTAACAAGGTAAAAATTGGATTGGCTGTAAATAATATAGGTTCAATTACCTACAAGAGAAATGTTTACAGTGTTAGAGATACGCTTGTTGGAGAAATAAGAGTAGATGGGTTGGATAATGATAATATTACCAAAACAGTGAAAGAATTATTGCAAGATGGAGGTTTATTAAACCTTGTAGGAGAAGAAAAGGTAACTATACAAAACAATGCGAATATCCGACTAGGGGCAAGTATTGATTTTGGAAAAAAACTATCTGTTGGTGTTGATTTTGTTGCGCCATTTAATAGAGATAATCCTGGAGGAATAGAAAATGCTGTTTACGCAATTGGTGGAGATTTTCGTCCATTGAAATGGATTCAATTAAGTGCAGGTTATTATGGTGGAGGAATTTATAAGCATAATATTCCTGTAGGAATCAATTTTATTCTTGGGAAAGGAACGTATGAATTTGGAATTTCTTCTCGTGATGCTTTAGCCTTCTTTACAAAAGGTTCTAATAGTGTGTCAACTGCATTTGGTGTGATGAGAGTTAGGTTTTAAATCCTTTTTAAAACGGCTTTTAGTTCAGCAAGAATCATTGAAGTTGCACCCCAAACAATTTTGTTCTCTATGTCAAAGTAGGGGACATTTTTTTGTCGTAAATCCTTGCTAATCTGGATGCTTGTAGTTTTTTGCCTATTCTCATCCAATAAATGGTGCAAATAAAAATGAATGATACTTTCAACCTCTCTTTCTTCTGCTTTTAACTCCGGTAGATCTTTTACGAAGAAAATAAACGGCTGCACCATGAAATTGCTGACAGGGATATAAACAGGACTCAATTCTCCGATCAATTCACCTGAGTTATGAGGAAGGTTGATTTCTTCATAACACTCTCTTCTGGCTGTGTACTCAAGATTTGTATCACCGTTATCAACCTTTCCACCTGGAAAACTGATTTGCCCACCATGAACTCCATCATAAGATGGTCTTTGTATAAGAATACATTTTATTTGCTCTTTCTCAGGATAGAGAATAATAGCAACTGCGGAAGATCGATATTGAACTTGTTCAGCAGCTGCATTTCTGGCAGAAAGACGTTTTATTGGTGCTAGATTTTGATGAGCTTCGTCTCCAGGCAAACCTTTCGCTAGCGCAGTTTTTAATTGTTCGATAAAATGTTCTGCAAACATTACGATTCAACTGATGAAAGTAAATTGATAAAATCATCATAGAGATAGCCCATGTTATCTTTCTTGCCGATTAGTTGAAAAACATAAAAGTCGTTTTTTACTTGAATCGTTGCAATAAAATAGGAGATAGGTTCATCATAACTATTTGATTTCCCATGAACAATCTGAGTATAACCTTTAAAACCAACAGATTTTGGAACCTCTTTTCTGATGGAGACATTAGAATCATACAAAGAATTAACCCTTCTATTTATATAATGACTGTGCAGTGCATCCAAATCTTTTTGAGTGTTATCTTGTGCGTATTGGATAATTTCTAATTGATCTTTGTCAAAAAGTTCGATAGAGAGATGAATATAAATATCATATGCAATAAAAGTCTCGGAAACTTCTGATAGAATATAATTCTCAGCATATTCTTTATCAAACATTTCGGGTTTCATAAAAGAAATGTCTTCAAAATGAAAACGTTCTAAATCCGGAAAATTTTGATTGTTCTCTTCCAGTTTTTTTGAATTAGATTTAGTTCTCACTCCTGGGCAGGCAGTTGTAAGAAAGAGAATTCCAAGTAAAAGAAAAATAGTTGATAATTTCATTGATACGAATATACTAAAATCAATCAGAAGAACATTAAATCATTAAATCATTGTAACATTGATTCATTGTAACATTGATTCATTGTAACATTGAATAATTAATTATCTTTACATTAAATAAAAAAATAGAACAAGTGAATTTAGTTATCGATTGGGATGTAAGCGCGCAATTAATAGAAGGATGGAGTACTCCAAATTTATACGGGTTACTTTTCGTAACAGGATTAATATTGGGATATGTTGTCGTTTCTAAAATGTATAAACGTGAAGGTGTTTCTGAAGACAAATTGGATAAACTTGTTTTGTATGTTGTTATTGCAACCATAGTAGGTGCAAGATTAGGTCATGTTTTATTTTATGGGCCTTATTGGGATTTTACGCATCCAAATGGATACATTGAACCAGGTTATTTTTCTCATCCTCTTTCTATATTTAAAGTTTGGGAAGGAGGATTGGCAAGTCACGGAGGAGCCATTGCTATTCTGTTAGCATTGATTCTTTATTCTAAAAAAGTGTCTAAAAAACCATTGATGTGGATTCTTGATAGAATTGTTGCACCAATCGCAATCGCAGCGTGCTTCATACGTCTGGGCAACCTTGTGAATCATGAAATCGTCGGAGATCCAACTAATTTGCCTTGGGCGTTTAGCTTTAAACAATACTATAATCCAGAATTGAAAGCGTATGATCCTGCGCCTCGACATCCAGCACAATTGTATGAAGCGTTAAGCTACATCACGCTATTTTTCTTTCTTATGTTTTTGTATTGGAAGAAGCAAGCATGGAAAAGACCAGGCATCCTTTTTGGAACATTTTTAATAGGATTGTTTGGAGCACGTTTCTTTATAGAATTCGTCAAATTAGGACAGGCAGCAAGAGATTCCGATTTAGTAATTAACACCGGGCAATGGCTCAGTATTCCATTTGTCATAGCTGGAATCGTTATTTTAGTAAAAGCTTTGAGAGGTAATTCTTTGGAGGAGTAACTATCAAGAAATACTCGTGCTAAGCTCCGTGAATTGATTACACCTCATAATTCATAATTCTAACAAGAGTCAACTTCACTCACTCCTCACTTAACAACTGCCTACTTCAACTCCTCACTCTAACTATTATCTACTTCACAATCCATAATTCATAATTATAACAGGTGCCTACTTCAACTTCTCACT
>JAJRQP010000088.1 GCA_024280195.1 Bacteroidota bacterium
ACCTCTGGTTTCATTTGAGGAAAGAATAATACCTCTTGAATGGACGGGTTATTCGTTAAAAACATAATCAATCTGTCCATTCCAATTCCCATCCCACTGGTTGGGGGCATTCCATATTCTAGCGAACGCAAGAAATCTTGATCAATAAATTCACTCGCTTCATCATCGCCTTTTGCAGCTAATTTTATTTGCTCCTCAAATCGTTCTCTTTGGTCAATCGGGTCATTTAATTCAGAATAAGCATTCGCAATTTCTTTTCCGCAAACCATCAATTCAAAACGCTCTGTTAAAGAAGAATCTTCTCGATGCTCTTTACATAGTGGCGACATTTCTTTCGGGTAATCAGTGATAAATGTTGGTTGAATGTAGTTTCCTTCGCATTTTTCACCGAAAATCTCGTCGATTAATTTTCCAACACCCATTGTTTCGTTCACTTCAATGCCCATTTCTTGACAAGCTTTTCTCAGCTCATCTTCCGACTTACCTTTGATGTCAAAATCAGTAAAATCAATGATTGCTTGACGCATTGTTACTCTTTTGTAAGGCGCTTTGAAGTCAATTTCATGTTCTCCAAAAGTTGCTTTTGAAGTGCCGTTGACTGCAATGGCGCAATGTTCCAATAAGTGTTCGCAGAAATCCATCATCCAGTTATAATCCTTGTAAGAAACATAGATTTCCATGGCTGTAAACTCAGGATTATGCGTTCTGTCCATCCCTTCATTTCTGAAATTCTTGGAGAATTCATAAACACCATCAAATCCACCAACAATTAGTCTTTTTAGGTACAATTCATTGGCAATTCTCATGTACAATGGAATATCCAATGCGTTGTGATGGGTTGCAAAAGGTCTGGCTGCTGCTCCACCTGCAATTGCTTGTAAAATTGGGGTTTCAACTTCCATGTAACCGGCATCGTTGAAGAAATTTCGCATAGCTGTGAATAATTTCGTTCTTTTCACAAAAATTTCTTTCACGTGTGGGTTTACCACTAAATCAGCATAGCGTTGGCGATATCTCATTTCAGGATCAGTAAACGCATCATGCACTTTTCCGTCGGCATCCGTTTTAGGAAGAGGTAAAGGTTTTAATGACTTACTTAAAAGTGTAATTTCACTTGCTTTCACAGAGATTTCTCCCACTTTCGTTTTAAAAACAGTTCCTTTTACGCCAATAAAATCACCTAAATCCAGTAATTTCTTAAAAACTTGATTGTAGTGTGTTTTATCTTCTCCAGGGCAAATCTCATCTCTATTTACATAAATTTGAATTCTCCCTTCCGCATCTTGCAATTCTGCAAAAGCCGCTTTTCCCATATCACGTTGCGACATCATTCTGCCAGCAAGAACAACTTCTTTACCTTCTTCAAACTTCTGTTTTATAGTCGCAGAATAATCAGTTACCGGAAATAAATCCGCTGGATAAGGGTTGATACCCAAATCACGCAAACGATTCAACTTCTCTCTTCGTTGAATTTCTTGATCTGAAAGTTCTATTGTGCTCATATAAAATTATTAAGTCCCCAAAGATATAGTTTTAAAGGAGAATTAAGGATTTTGAGCATCACAATTCATAATCCCAACAAGAATTCTCTTCATAATTCTAACAGATGCCAACTTCACTAATCCATAATCCTAACAAGAATCCACTTCATCCCTCTGTGGTTCTCTGTGTCTACTCTGTGAACCTCTGTGTAAAACAATCGCAACAACCTACTTCTCTAATTCATAATTCTAACAAACCCTGAGCATCACAATCCATAATCCAAACAAGAATTCTCTTCATAATTCATAATTCTAACACCGATCTACTTCCATTCTCCTTCAAAACAATTACTTTTACATTATGTCTTACGAAACGGTAAAAGCTTTACATATTATTTTTGTGGTCAGTTGGTTCGCTGGTTTGTTCTATATCGTGCGCCTTTTTATTTATCACATTGAAGCGCAAAAACGCGATGAAACTGCAAAAGAAATTCTTTCAGAGCAATTTAAAATCATGGAAAAACGACTCTGGTGGATAATTACAACACCCGCTATGATTCTAACCGTTGTGTTTGGAACATGGATGTTAATTTTGGTTCCCGAATACTTGCAAATGCCGTGGATGCATGTCAAGCTTGGCTTTGTGGCTTTGCTGTTAGTCTATCATTTCGTTTGTCAGAGCATAATGTTTAACCTTGCAAAAGGTGTTTTCAATTGGAAATCGAACAGTTTGAGGTTGTTTAACGAGGTTGCAACACTAGGACTCGTCGCTATCGTTTTTATCGTGGTCAAAAAGAACTCACTGGATTGGATTTCAGGAACAATTGGGTTCTTTGCCGTTGCAATTGGCTTGATGATTCTGATTAAGATTTATAAGAGAATGAGGAAGTATTAATCTGCTTTATAGGTTTCTAATGTAAATTTCACGTTCTTAAGCTCGATTTTATTGCCATCTTTATTCCAAATATAAACGGCTATCATATCTAATTCTTGGAAATAATCATAAACCTGCCTTTCAAGAACTAAATGCGACCATTCGTCTAATCCTTCGTATCGGTCGTTGAAAAGCTCGATTGCTTGGTATTCATATTTTTCCCCATCTAACTGCTTGGAATCCATAACAAAAAAGATGTTCTCCAAAGGTGCTTCCGTTATTTTTTTGTCCAATTCTACCCGGATATACTGACGTTCGTTAGTCCTGTTTTTGATAAAATCGTGTCTACATGTTAAAGCAAACTCAGTAGTTGAATCAATTTTTATGATTTCTTTATGATCAAGCAAAACATCTTGTTTTATCATCTTCCCAAAAGGGGTTGGGGACAATGTAAATTGCCACCTACCTGCATTTTTTTTATTCCAAAACTGCAAACTTTGAAAGTAGCTTGACGCAGTAAACCTTTGGTTGACGAAGTTTCCAGAAACGTGTTGCTGATACCTGAATAGCCCCAACAATGAAAATAGAATTGTTAAAGCAATACTTGTTTTGTAGTATTTAATGGTAAAATGGATAATCGGGAAAGCAAAAAAGAATAGGTGTTCAACAAGAGGTCTGTTACCAAAAGGTGTTTCGTAATCCCAACACCACCAAGAAGCAATAACCCAAAGGTTAATAAAAAAGTAAATTAACCAACTAGTTGCTGCAAATGAATTTTTTTTAAACCAGATGATGCACCCAAATATTGAAAGAATTAAAAGGGGTGTGTGAACAAACAGTCCAACTCGAAAGCTAAATAAATTTTCAAGAATTTTAGGGTGTAAAAAATTGAATCCTTCACCAGAATAAGACCAAGCGATCCAATTGCCTGTTTGCCATTTCCATAGAATGAATACAATACTAGCTACAATTGAAAAACCAAAAACTCCAATAAAAAACTGAATTCCTTTAGATTGGAACAAGTGACGAAAGAATTTTTTAAATTGTTCAAAATCTCCCAAAAGAAAAGGAATGGTTAAGATGATTAACAAGTTGGTTGGACGAACGATAAAAATAAGTCCAAGAATAATTGCGAGTAAAAATACACGAAACGCTGTTTGGTCTTGTTTAATTTTTAGAAGAATGTAAGTGAAAAATCCAAATAAAGTGAAGGAGTACAAATGACTGAAACTAGGCATTTCACTAACGTAAAGTAGCAAAGGCGTTCCTAAATAAGTTGCAATTATAATCAGATTAATTTCTTTACGATTTTCAGGAAAAAATAACCGCAAACTTTTGTAGAAGAAAATTAGTCCTAAAAGAGCATAAAAAATACTTCCTAAATAAAAGAAAAATTGGAATCCTTTTGAATACCCATTGGAATCACCGCCTTTTAGCCATGAAGCAAAATATGCAAGGCCAAATATCGGTGATTGCATTACTGCTACACCAGGAAAAAACTTGTTGTAATTCTTCCCAGATTTAGTTCTATGTAAATACAAAGGTTCGTAATTGGGGTTTATTTCTTTTTTTTGAGCCTCTACACATGACGCATAGCTAGCATCATTGTAGATAAATAAGGCTGGCAAATAAGAATAATAACCTTCACCATCTGATCTAATTATGTCATTAGAACCATAATTTGAATACGAAGTATATATAAAAAGAACACAAAGTAACCCTGAAAAAATAGCGATTATTTTATTTACTTTAAAGAAGTTAATCAATTTCATCATATTCAAAAAAAGCCAAGATAAAAAAAATCTTCATTCCTTGCATTGAGCTTGTCGAAATGTATATTTCTCGCGTTGAGTTTGCCGAAATGTACATTAATTAAATATCTTTATCCTTCAAACCAAGAAATTATGTACAACAACATTCTATCAGAACAGAAAAAGCAAATTAATTACATCACAATTAATCGCCCTAAGCAACTGAATGCGCTTAATAAAGAAACAATCGAAGAATTGCATCAAGCATTAAAAGTTGCTGATGAAAATCCGGAGGTTGGAGTCATCATTTTAACGGGTTCTGGTGATAAAGCTTTTGTTGCAGGTGCAGATATAAAAGAATTTGCAGATTTCTCTATTTCACAAGGTGGAGAATTAGCAATGAACGGACAGAAAATTCTTTTTTCTTTTATTGAGAATTTATCAACGCCAGTAATCGCAGCTGTGAATGGCTTTGCTCTTGGTGGAGGTTTAGAATTAGCAATGGCTTCGCACATTCGAGTGGCTTCGAGCAATGCAAGGATGGGATTACCTGAAGTTTCTTTAGGAGTAATTCCTGGTTATGGAGGAACGCAACGATTAACGCAACTTGTTGGAAAAGGCAAAGCAAACGAAATGGTTTTTACCGCAGGAATGATTAAAGCAGAGGATGCACTTTCTTGGGGTTTGGTCAATTATGTAGTTAAACCAGAAGAATTAATGGCAAAAGCAGAAGATATTGCAGGGAGGATTTTAAAGAATTCTGCGAGTGCAATTAGTTCGGCAATCAAAGCAATCAATGCGAATTTTGAAGACGGAGTAAACGGTTTTGAGGTAGAAATCGAAGAATTCGGGAAGTGCTACGGGACAGCAGACTTCAAAGAAGGAACAACTGCCTTTATGGAGAAAAGAAAAGCAAATTTTAGAGGATAAGATTGAGTTCAATAAAAAAATTAGTCGGGCAGACAGCCATTTATGGGTTGCCAACAATTGTTGGTCGACTGCTGAACTATTTTTTGGTACCGCTATATACATGGCCAGGTAAATTTAAAATTCAAGATTACGGCGTTCTTTCAGAACTCTATGCTTGGGTTACTTTTTTAATCGTCCTCCTTCCACTTGGAATGGAGACAGCCTTTTTTAAGTTTATTAATGAGAAGGAAGACAAAGATGAGGTCTTTAGAAATAGTTTTCTCACGGTTTTTGGTTTTAGCGTTGTGTTTTTTGTTCTTATTCTACTGGGGCATCAAAGTATTGCCAACTGGTTAGGTTATCCCGATCATTCTGAGTTTGTAATTTTGATGGCAGGGATCGTTTCTATTGATGCCATTACAGCTTTACCAATGGCGAAATTACGAGCGGATAGTAAAGCCAAAAGGTTCTCAACCATTCATTTTACAGCAATAATTGTCAATATTACATTGAATTTAATTATCATAGGGTTCTTTTTTGATAGCGATCATCCAATGCAAGCCATCTTGTTAATTCTCTTAGCAAATGTCTTGGCTTCTTCAGTGAAAATCATTGGAACTTACCGAGAATTTTTGGCCGTAAAATTGAAATTCAATGTTGACCTTGCCAAGCAAATGTTACGTTATTCTTTGCCTTTAGTTGTTGCTGGTTTCGCAGGGATGATCAACGAAACGTTAGACCGAGTAATGATGAAACCTTTACTCATGAGTGCCGGAGAAACCAGAAAATATGCTTTGGGTCAAGTCGGAATTTACAGTGCGGTTTACAAATTAGCAATGATTGTCACCATCTTCTTGCAAGCCTATCGTTATGCTGCAGAACCTTTCTTTTTCTCCCATGCAAAGAAGGAGAATCCCAACGTCTTGTACGTGAAAATAATG
>JAJRQP010000089.1 GCA_024280195.1 Bacteroidota bacterium
GTTCCTCCGTAAACAGGTCTACTGTATAAGAGCAAATCTCCAGGCTCCATAAACTCAAGCATAGCCGTTGTGATAGCAGACATGCCGCTTTCAAATACAGCGCAATCTTCTGCTTTATCCCAAAGGCAAAGTCTGTTTTCTAAGATTTCTAAGTCCGGATTGTTTAGGCGAGAATAAATTAGTCCCATTTCCTCATCTTTCTCTTGCTCACGAATTCCATACGCAACCTCAAAAAGTCGTTTCCCTTCCATTGCATTGTTAAACACAAACGTCGATGTTTGAAAAATGGGACATTTAATAGCTCCTTCCGACAAGGATGGTTTATAACCATAACTCATCATTAAACTTTCGGGCTGTAGTTTTTTGTAATCCATAATTATAGCTTTTAGCAAAGATAACGAAACACTGTATTGGATGTAAAAGGTAGTTTATTTTTCTTTTTCTATATAAAATATTAGGTTTATTAACTGTTTTATGGTTGTTTTGTAGTGTAATTAAAGAATATTGTTCTAATGAATGAAAAGCTAGATGAGATTGATTTTGCAATTTTAGAGTTGCTAAAAGAAGACTCCAAGCAGGGGAATAAGTCAATTGCCGAGCAGGTTGGGTTAACAATCACACCAACTTATGAGAGAATTAAGCGAATGGAAAGAGTAGGAGTGATTGAGGGGTATTCTGCGCGTTTAAATAAGTCAAAAATTGGAAAAAAACTGCAGGTTTTCTGTCAAGTATCGTTGAAAGAACACAGTTTAGAGCTACTCGAAATTTTTGAGCATGAGGTCGTTGCGTTTGATGAGGTAGCCTCTTGTTATCACATTGCAGGAAGTTATGACTATACCTTATTAGTAGAAGTCCTTGACATGGAAGAATACGAAAACTTTCTACGGCACAAGCTAACCTGCATACGCTATATTGGTAATGTGCAAAGCTCTTTTGTGATGAGCGCGATAAAAGAATGATGCAAGAAATCAATGATTGAATGGGAAATTGATTCTTGTTAGAAGGGAATGCTTGATTTAAGCAACACCTACAATGGGCATCCATTCATTCCTTAAATCATTGAAACATTCGCTCCTTGATGCACTACTTCTTCTCAGGCATCTCTCTCGTAAATGCTGGAATTCCAGTCACATCCATTCCTGTAATTAGCAAGTGTATATCATGAGTTCCTTCATACGTCAGAACAGATTCTAAATTTGCCATGTGTCGCATAATGGAATATTCACTCGTAATACCCATTGCTCCATGAATTTGTCTAGATTCTCTTGCAATGTTCAATGCAATTTCTACATTGTTTCTTTTTGCCATAGATATTTGAGCAGATGTTGCTTTACCATCATTTCTCAGTTGACCTAAACGAAATGTCAATAATTGCGCTTTCGTGATTTCAGTAATCATTTCAGCCAATTTTTTTTGTATCAACTGAAAACCGCCGATTGGAACACCAAACTGCGTTCTTTCTTTAGAATATCTTAATGCTTGATCGTAACAATCCATAGCAGCACCTAATGCTCCCCATGCAATTCCAAACCTTGCTGAATCAAGACAACCAAGTGGTGCTCCTAATCCAGATTTATTAGGTAGAATATTTGCTTTCGGCACTTTTACATCTACAAAAATAAGTTCTCCTGTTGTCGAAGCTCTTAAAGAAAGCTTACCATGCATTTCTGGAGTTGAGAAACCTTCCATTCCTCTTTCAACGATTAATCCGTGAATTCTTCCTGACTCGTCTTTTGCCCAAACAACAGCGATATCAGCAAAAGGCGCGTTAGAAATCCACATTTTTGCCCCGTTTAGAATAACATGGTCTCCAGCATCTTTGAAATTAGATAACATTCCTCCAGGATTTGACCCATGATCTGGCTCTGTTAGTCCAAAGCAACCTATCATTTCCCCCGTTCCTAACTTAGGCAAGTATTTTTGTTTTTGCTCCTCAGAACCGTACTTCCAAATAGGGTACATCACTAAAGAACTTTGAACAGACGCTGTTGAACGTAACCCAGAATCACAACGTTCCAATTCTTGCATAATTAAACCATAAGAAATTTGATCTAACCCAGGACCACCATATTCTGTTGGAATGTATGGGCCAAAAGCACCAATTTCACCTAGTCCAGGTAAAATATGGCTTGGAAAAGTTGCGTTTTCATAATGCTCATCAATAATTGGTGATACTTCTTTCTTTACCCAAGCTCTAGCCGCGTCTCTAACAAGTTTGTGTTCTTCTGAAAGTAAGTCATCCATGTTGTAATAATCAGGATGTGTATATAAATCAGTTCTCATATTCTTTTTTTATAAAAACAAATTTAAGTATATTTTCTCTCTTGGAGATAAAAATAGTCGAATTCAATTTTATCTTTGCTATCTTAGACACAACAAAACTGAATGAGCATTTCTCACCCTTTATCTATATTACTTGATGCTGTTCCAAATGCATTAACTTTACGAAATGAGTCTTCCTCAGAAATCATTGCATATGCATTGTTTTTGTCTTTTGTTTTGTTTTCAATAACCAAACTGTTGAAAACGGATGTTTTTCGATCTTTGATTTTGGCAAACATTAAAATGAGAACCTTGCCTCAGTTTGTTAATGAAAACTATCCCGTCCTTCAATTGCACACCTTTATTCAATTGATTAACTATTGGCTAACCTTTAGTATCCTGTTGTTTATTTTAGTTGAATCTAATTGGGGGGTAACAACTCCAACAATATTCTTCATCTTCGTTGCTCCGTTGGCTTTTTTATTGATTTCCTTATTAAGTATAGGTTTAACAAACCTTTTAGTTGGTGAGCCTTCGGTGTTTAGGAGAATGGCTTACTTCAAAGTTTTTAGTGCGGAATTGTTATCTATTCTGTTTTTCATTTTAGGATTACTATGGATTTTAACACCTTTCAATGTAAATGATCTATATAATTGGTTAATCATAGTGCTAGTTTTTGAGTTTTTACTTAGAACATTGAAAGGCCTTTTCTATGTTTTAACTGAAAGGGTTTCATGGTATTATATTATTTTGTACTTTTGCACCCTCGAAATTCTTCCATTATTAATAGGGTTTACTATTTTTAAAATAGAGTTTCAAGTTTAATTAGGTATTATTAATTAAAACGAAAACTACATGAGTATTAAAACAATATTAGTTTCTCAACCGAAACCTTCAGATGCTAAATCACCGTATTTTGATCTAGCTAAAAAGTACAATCTCAAAATTGATTTCAGAAGTTTTATTCATGTAGAAGGAGTAGATGCTCAAGAATTTAGAACACAAAAAATAGACCTTTCTAAACATACGGCAGTTATTTTAACCTCTAAAACTGCAATTGATCATTATTTCAGAATTGCTGAAGAAATGAGATTTGAAGTTCCAGACAGCATGAAGTACTTTTGTATTTCTGAAGCTATTGCTTATTACCTTCAAAAATATGTGGCATATAGAAAAAGGAAAATTTTTCATGGCAGACAAACAATTACAGACCTTATTGATACATTGAAGAAGCATAAGAAAGAGACATTTTTACTTCCTTGTACAGACATTTTAAGAGATAGAATACCAACAACTTTAGAGGATAACGGAATCAATTATTCAAAGGCTGTTTTGTATAGAACGGTTGCATCTGATCTATCTGATTTAGAAAGTGTTTCTTACGACATGCTTGTTTTTTACAGCCCAGGAGGAATAGAATCATTACTAAAGAATTTTCCTGGTTTTAAACAAAACAAAACAGTTATAGCTGCATTTGGACCAACAACTGCTAATGCAATAGTAAAAAACAAGCTTCGTTTAGATTTACATGCTCCTCAACCTAATGCTCCTTCAATGACTGGAGCAATAGAAAATTTTGTGAAAACAAAAAAATAAGCGTTAGCAATCCAATATTAAAACGATTTACTAAAAGAGTCAGTTGAAGTTAAAGTATTTTTATTCTAGTTTTACAACAGAAACTAAAATAGATATCATGAAAAAACTTTTACTAAGCGGAACAGCTTTATTCTCTGTTCTATCATTAAGCGCACAGGTCAATGTGTCAACAACACCTTCTAATAAGGTTGCAGTTCTAGAGGAATACACTGGGAATTACTGTACGTATTGCCCAGATGGACATAAGATCGCAGATCAAATTTCAGCAACAGGTGCTATTTCATTAAAAATTCAAACAGGTGGTTTTTCAGGGACAGACCCGTTATTTGGAGGAACATTACAAACTCCAACAGGAAACACAATCGCTGGACCATTTGATTCTCAAGGATACCCAAACGGAACAGTAAGTAGAGCGCCAGGAAACTTAGGAATAGGTAGAGGTTCTTGGGTGTCTGCAGTAAATGCAATTCAAGCTCAACCTTCTCCAGTAAATCTTTACATTGCTTCGGACATTGATGTTACAACAGGTCAACTTAATGTTTCTGTTGAATATTACTACACGGCAGCAGAAGCGAATGCGACCAATTATTTACACATTGGATATTATCAAGATGATATTCCAGCAATGCAAATTGACCCATTAAATTTAAATCCGAATCAGTATTATATCAATTCAATTGATTTATATGATTTCGATCATTGCTTCAGAGATATGGTTAATGGAACATGGGGAGAAGTTGTAAACACTACAGGAATGGGTGCAACTGGAATTATTAA
>JAJRQP010000090.1 GCA_024280195.1 Bacteroidota bacterium
ATACCCGCTAAAGTTAACACAGCTCCAAAAGAAGCCAATGAACCAAAGATGAATAAGATGTTTGCAAATAAAGCAATATCAGCAATGATACCTGCTTTACCGTAATAAAATACCATGTAGATAAACACTAATAAAAGTGCAAAACCGAAAGACATTAATCCAGAACGAGCATTCTCAGCACCGATTGTTGGACCAACTTTCGTTTGTTCTTTAATAACACATGGAGCAGGAAGTGCACCACCGTTTAATAGACCTGATAAATCTTTTGCTTCATTAATAGAAAAGCTTCCAGAAATTTGTGTTCTACCACCAGTTATTGGTCCATTCACATGAGGAGCAGAGAAAACTACGTCATCCATTGTAATGGAAACAATTCTATCTGTATTGTCAGCAGTCATTTGTGCCCACTTATCTCCTCCTTCGGTCGTCATTTCCAAATCTACGGTAATCTTACCTTCTTCTTGGTCGTATCCTGTTGATGCAGACTTAATGTCTTTACCTCCTACTCTTGGTTTTCCTGTAGAAGGAACTTTAATAGCATATAACAAGTAACCTAGCTCTTTTGTTTCGCTATTGATTACTTCCATATCTGCAGACCACATGAATTTCACATCTTCCGGCATAATAGACATGATGTCTTCTCTTGCCAAAATCTTATCAACGGCTGATTTATTGCTTGAAGTTGCACCCATTGCATACTGATAAATAGGAACTAATAAGCTTGCTAAACCAGTTTCGTTACCCGTTAAGTCTGCTAAATCTGCTAAATCATCTAATCCTACTTCTTCTGTAGTATCAATGCCATCAGCTACGTTCTCAACAGAATTAGTATCAATTGGTTCTATCTCTTCAACCTCTGTATCAAGAGAAGCTTCTGAAGAACGAATAACCGCTTCTTGCCATGCTCCACCAATTTCATTGTACGTATAGTTTTCAAAGAATTGAAGATTTGCAGTTGATTGTAATTTCTCAGCTACAGTTGCCTCATCTTGCACACCTGGTAATTCAATGTACAAACGATTGTTTGAAGGATCTTTTTGAATGTTAGGTTGAGCAACACCGAATTGATTGATTCTTCGGTTCATTATTTCTTCCACACCATCCATAGATACTGCTTCTTTCTTTCTTAAGAAATTCTCTACGTCTTCGTCTGTAGATTTCATTCCTAAATCATCGATGTCAGAAATGGCAAACAAACGAACCAATGGGCTCTCTTTGATTAATTCTTTATGCTTTGCAATAAAAATAGAGATGAAGTCACCTCCGTTTGTATTGTAATCTTTCAAAGAAGCATTGTACACTTTTTTAAATTGAGCATCTCTAGGGTTACGTGCATAGTTCTTTACTAACTCTGGAATTGAAATTTCCATTGTCACACTCATACCACCAACAAGGTCCAATCCAAAAGCCAAACTTCTTTTCTTCACATCCTTGAACGTAGAACCAAATACAGGATAAACAGCCGTTTCAGCTTTATCTTTTAGAATTTGATTCACAAAAGCAGACTTTGCTAACTCTTCTGATTCAGGGTTGTTAAAATTAACTTTCGTACCGTTCGGTAAATATTGAATAGAATCACCTTTAGAAGCGAGTTCTTTTAACTCTTCAACTTTATTGATTGCTTCTTTCTCAGCTTTCTTTTCAACACCGCTAGAAACGAAGGTAAACGACAGTTGGTAAACACAAATCACTGTCAACAAAATGGTTAAAAACCAAAAAAATCCTTTATTACGCATTTTCGTAAATTAGTTTATTATTATTTAAGCCTGCAAATATAGAGTTTAGCTTTGTTAAAGTCAATAATATAAGGAGGTATTTTGTTTGGAGAATTGGTAATTAATAATTAATAATTAACAATTAAATGCAACTAGCTTATTCGTAGTGAATTACAGTTAAACCTGCTCCGAAAACTCAATGACTTTTTGAGCAAAGTTTTCCCAAGAGTTTTGAGGTTGTTCCGACCCTTTACTCATCTCCTAAGAGCTCCATTGATACAACTCGACATCCAGCTCTTTGATAGCTTAAATTTAACAAACTCGTCAGCTCACTTGCTTCTTTCATTGTGAAACCTCCTGCAATCTCTAAACTTCCTCCTGTAATAGCAGAGTTGACTGTAGGAAAAACAAGGACTGATTCATCTAATACAATCGCTATAGGTCGCCCCACATTATCCGATGTCATCTGAGCTAACTTATCCGATCCTTTAGGGGTCATCTTTATGTTAATTGTAAATTCTTCTTCGTTCAAACCCGCAGCCGCATATTCAATATCACCACAATCAATTACAGGTTTACCATCAAGAGGTATTTTTATTGCATAAATAAACTTTCCGAAATCATTATCTTCAGATTTAATTTCTTCTTTTGACCACAGAAAACAAATATCTCTACTAAAAAGACTCTTTACCTCTTCGTTGTTTAAAATTTCATTCACTTTGGAGATATTATTACTTTTACAGAAGCTAAATCCAAGAGCATAAGGAGTAACCATTCTTTGTAAATCGGGGTGAAAAATTTCAGCAGAGTTCCAATCGTTGCCTATTTCGCTCATCGTGTAGGTTTCATATAAAGATAGATTTACTATTCTTTCAAATTCTTTTTTTACTATTTCCCTATTCGTTACACCCGAAAGTAAACATACAATTTTTTGCTCTTCTATCAATTCTAACCAAAGGTTCGACAACACCTAGATGCTCCGATTTAATTGAAATAAGAGTCGCTAATTCATCTAAAGCAGCATCCATCTCTTTTTTCAAAAACGAAACAACATCTCTATCTGTTGACTTCACACCTAACTCTTCAATATCAGATATTTCAAAATGACGAACAAGTGGGAAATCTGGATTCTGTCTTTCATTTACAACCAAAAGGCAATTGAAAAAGTCCGCGCATTTTTGAGCTTTAAACTCCAACTTTGTTACTTCAATAAGATTGACAAATCTGCTAGCTGATAAAGTTCTAGCAAAAGACTTAATTAAATCTATCTCTGAAACTTCCAAAACAACACCTAAACCTCTTTTAGAAACATGTGGAAATTGATAGGACGCAGAACGGAGTTGTATATCCTCAATATCATAAGAATCGGACACATCATTAGACGTAGAGCAAGAAGCTAAGACAACAAAGAAGAAAATCATATATTTACTAGCTCTGTATTTCATAAGAATTGCTTTTTTTATAAATTATCCGAAAATTCAATGACTTTTTGAGCAAAGTTTTCCCAAGAGTTTTTGGCTTTGTAGGCACTGATATTCTTGCTGAAGCTTTCTAGTCTTTCGTCTTCAAAAATTAGTTCTATGGCATTTTTAAGTTCAGATGCATCTGGTTGAATCATCAATCCTGTTTTTTCATGCTGAATTGTTTCTTTCAATCCACCTACATCTGTAGCGATGATGGGCAAATCAAAATGGTGGGCAATTGCAGTAATTCCACTTTGTGTCGCTCCTTTATAAGGGAGAATGCAAACATCTGCAGCAGAAAAGTAAGTAGCAACCTCGTCATCTGGGATGTACTGATTGAATAAATGCACCTTTTCTTGAAGCTTATTTGCATCAATAATCGCTTGGTACTTTTCGAAAGAACCGTAAATTTCACCTGCAACTATCAACTCGTACTCATCCGATAATTTTTTCATTGCTTCTAGCAGAATGTCCAATCCTTTGTATTCTCTTATGAATCCAAAAAACAGTAAGTATTTTTTTTCTGCAGAAAGGTTCAACTTTTGTGAAGCTTCATTTCTGGCTAACTTTTCTCCAAAGTGACTGTAAACAGGATGGTCTATTCTTAAATAGTTTGCATCTGGGAGAATGGACAATAAATCTTTTAGAACTGCGTCGCTCAATACGACAAAGCCTTCGTTGTGCTTTAAGAAAGACTTATTAGCAAAGTTATCGAAGAATCTTTTCTCATGCGGAATGACATTGTGTAAAATACTGATTCTCTTTGTTCCTTTTGTCAGTTTTTTCTGCACTCCTCCCGTTGCAGGACCAAAAAACGTCATCCAATACTGACTAATGAATAAATCAGGTTGAAAAGCATTGATTTTCTTGGCTGTTTTCCCAAAAGAAAATGGATTGACAGAATCCAAAGTTCTAATTGCAGGAATTTTATCTGCATCATCTTCTTCTGTAACATATTGCGACGATCCAGGAAATAAGAAGTTGGGATATTGCCTACAAAATGTGACTGCTTGCAATTCATGTTCTTTTTCTAACGCACGATAAAGCATAGCACTGAATTGTGCGATTCCACCACGATAAGGATAAAAAACAGAAAGTAAGGATATTTTCATTTCTCTACGAAAGTAGTATTTCTTTTCATTAGTAATGGGTTATTTTTGCATCTCTATTATCCACTTTTTGGCATTGCCCAAAAAAGTTCGCAAAAAAGTCTAGCGCAGCACAAAGAACATTACCTTTTTAACTTTCTTTTCTTGAGTTAAAATAATGGGGAATGTAA
>JAJRQP010000001.1 GCA_024280195.1 Bacteroidota bacterium
AGAATTTAAAGATTCTCCGAGTAACAAAAAAGGCACAGGATTCTATTACATGGCGTATGTATTTGACCCTTTGATTTATGAGAAACTGGCAAAGAAAAAACAACAAAAGGAGAACAACAAATACATTGGAAACCAAACCAATTACCGAGCATACATTAATGCCGAGTCTGGAATAATCTTACACGATACGCCTTCACCTTTTGACGATGCCTATCAAACAAAGCGCAGCGGTGACGATAAAGCAGATTTCATTATTGATTTTAATCAGCCCGTTACAGTTGTTGCCGAAGGAAATGCTGATAATGAAGGATGGGTGCTTGTTAAAAACTCAAATGACGAAGAAGGATGGATTGAACGTCGATTTATCAGTAAAGAACCAAAACCGAAATCCGAAATTTTTGATACCTACATCGTTCAAAAAGGCGACAATCTCGAAGGACTCATCAAGAGTTATTACAAAAATTACCCGAACGCCACAGGAAATGATCAAAGAACCGTTGCCCTAGCCATTTATCTCTACAACAAAGACAAACCCGGTTCGGGAGTTTATCGCAACTATGACAAATACAAAAATGCGGGAAGTTGGAAAGATACCATTGATCCTTGGATGCAAGAAACTCGGGCCAACTATCAAAGCATTGAACTGTATACAGGTGGTGAAGTAGTACTTCCTCCAGCAGAATACATCAAGAAAATGCATCAACTTGGGAAATTGGAGAAACGCCCTGATTTTGTCAATGTGATGATAGAAAGCGGTCGAATGCTTCAAGGATTTGTGGCTGGTGTTGGAGTTGGTTTTTGGGATGCGATTCTTGAAACAGGAGAAGATCTCTACAACACGATCGTTGATATTTTTACAGGTGAAATATTCAAGCAAATTGCAGACATGTTCAAGCTGTTCATGGATAAAGGACTTTCTGGTGTTTGGGACATGATCAAAGAATTTGGTGTCAGCACTTGGGAAGAAGTGAAAGCAGCTTGGAACAACCCAAATCCGTATCAGCGAGGGAAATACTTCGGTGAAATCATTGGAATGATCTTGTTCGAAGTCGTATTGGCATTGCTCACTTGGGGAATCGGCTCTGTTGTTAGGAATTCAGCACGCGCCCAAAAAATATTGAAATGGTTCCCTAACCTCAAGAAAAAATCCATTGTTCCAGATAACGTTGACAATTATGCCGACGACATCAAGAAAATGAATCGTGACAAGGATATTGATTTGAAGAAGGATAAAATGCGAAATGTAGATGCAAACAGAATAGAAACACCCGAAAGTGCTAAAAAGTACGAAAGAGAGATTGATGCTTCTAAAAAGAAAGAGCTTGAAACTGAAGCTAAAAATGAATTGAATAGTGACAGTCAGTTAAAAGATAAAAAGGACTCAGTTGAATATGCCAAAAAACTTGCTGCCCTTGCGACGGCTAAAGTAATAACTGAGGGGGCAGATTTAATAGGTTTACCAATAACAGCGTTAAGAGCTGAATTGGCTTTTTTAAAAGGTCTTAAGGAAGTGAGAGATTTTGAATTTGAAGGCTCTGCTGGACAGTACAAAGTTTATATGATTGGAAGTAAATTTCTTGTAGATGGGAAATATACCGAATCTGGGGATGGGAAGTATAGAATTCTGGGTAAGAGTAAGAATGGAAATGTTTTACAACAGGGAGATAGTAAATTTGGATGGCAACACATTGTTGATGGTCATGTTGACGGTAAACCGGGAAAAAGCATGTTTCCTAAAGGAATGTCAAACAGTAAAATAAAGGAACTAATACTAGAGGCATCAGATATTGGTAAAGGTATTCCACAAGGAACAGATCGGATTCATATTTTAGCTAAATTCAACCCGTCGAAATATGGTGTTTCAGAGATTGAAATTTGGATTAATAAGACAAAAGGAAACATAATTGAAACTGCTTATCCTACTAAAGGAAGTAGCGTTTGGACCTATACTAAATAGCGTTAGAGATGGAACTAATTAAACAAAAGATAAAATCAGAGATTACTCATTTTTACAAGAATGAAGAATATCTGGATCATGAGAATAGACCCCATCAACTAAATATATTAAAAGCGTTTTCAGCAAAGATTAGCGATATTGAAATACACGGAGAGCATCGAAATTACAATCACAGCATTGAACTGATGCTTCACTTTAATGAAAATGGGGAATATGTACCAATAGAGTTCCATTCGGATGATGCACTGAATTATCTCTTGAAGACAAAGGAAAAATTATATAGAGCAATTGTCAGCATAAGTGATATCGGCTCCTATATTATCGTTTATTGGAACAAAGTGAGTCTGGTGGATAAAAAGCAAACAGCAGATTTTATTCAAGATGTGGACGTTCCACATTTGCCCAAAACGAACTTGTCCAAAATACTAAACCAAATAAATCAAGTGCAGGAAATTACAATCATTGGAGAACCCGAAAAATCTGAAAAACAGAATTGGCTGAAAGAAATTGAAGGTTTTCAAAAAGTGAAATACACGCCAACATTGGAAGAATTACTTTTCGGAGGATTAGATATTTACAATGAGTTTGGACTTTAAGCAAGGGTTAATTTCTGGGCGTGAACAAATGGGAATTATCCAACCGATATAAATTGCGGTAAATGAAGTTAGATGAATTAATTACAAAAATCGAGAAACGACCAAACATGTTTTTCGCTACACAAGATATTAGCAAACTGAACTCTGTCTGTTGTAAGGAATTCAGCACGCGCTCAGAAAATATTGAAATGGTTTCCAAACCTCAAGAAAAAATCCATTGTTCCAGATAACGTTGACAATTATGCCGACGACATCAAAAAGATGAACCACGACAAGGATATTGATTTGGATCGAAAAAAGAAGAAAAAATCCGATGCTGATCTGAAAGGTTCGCAAAAAGGAACGGGAACGGATGCAGAAATTGATGACCTTGCCAAGAAAGATAAAAACCAAAAGATTGAGGATGATATAAAAGATGGTGAACCCGATGCTGATGCGAAACGTGCCGCAATGAAACAAGCAAAAGTGATCGTAACCGTAGGTGATGTTGCAGGAAAGCACCCTGCTGAGATTATGTCGGCATTATGGGCATTAACAGTATTCAAGGGCGTTAGAGGATTCTCTTTTACTCCACTTAATGCAACAGATTTTGAAATCTACATGCATGGATCGAAGAAAAGAGTGAAGCCGAAAGATGGGAAGTATGATGTTAAGGAGGGGGAAAAGAAAGTTAAGCAAGGTATCAATAAAGAATACTCCGTTAGTGGAAAAAGAAGAAAACACATATTAGATGGTGATCCTCCAGGTACTGGACATGGTTCCAATAGGGGACAAACCGAAGGTGTGTTTCCTGATACATGGACAGATGATCAAGCAATTGAAGCAATAGAAAGAATTGCAAGCGGTAATAATTCTACTTGGAAACAGGTAAGTGGACCTGGTAGTCAAGATAGTAAAATAACCTTAGGTGGATTCGATCCAGATGCACCAATAAAAACGAATAAAAACACTCCTATTCGTTACATGGTTCAAGGCTTTGATCATGGTGTCAAGATTGAAGTTATTGTTGCGCCAAATGGAGAAGGAATAATTACAGGTTACGTTAAAAAATGAGTATTTTAGAAAATGGACATAGCAAAGATTAAAATAGAATTGGAAGAACTGTTGCAAGATCTTGAACAAATTATGGACAAGAGAGATCTTGAACAAGTCAAATACTTTATCGGCTATAATGAAATCAAACTAGCGGTAGAAACACTTTGTGAATATCTTTCTGAAGACGAAATATGTTTGAATTCAACCATAACCAACAAGATAAATGAGGTGTGTCTCAAACTAAACATCGAAAAAATATATTGGATGTGATCGGTTCAGGTTTTAATAAAAGGGTTCTACTATGTTTCTTGTGGGTAAAGAGATAATTTCCCATGATAGAATAAAATCGCAGCTGAGAGTGTAAACTAAACTCTGTCCGTTGTAAGGAATTCAGCACGCGCTCAGAAAATATTGAAATGGTTTCCAAACCTCAAGAAAAAATCCATTGTCCCAGATAACGTTGACAATTATGCCGACGACATCAAGAGAATGAATCGTGACAAGGATATTGATTTGAAGAAGGATAAGAACAAAAATGATCACGATAAAGACAAGGGCAAAGATTCTGATGATGACAAAGCCAACAATGCTAAAGCATTACTTGCCGCGAAGGTTTATGTTGAACAACAAGATGCCTTAGATCCTTCCCCTAATGTACAGGTTGTGGTAAGTGCCATAAATAAAATGCCTCTTACGAAACTTTCAGGAGGTAAAAAATACAAAGCAAAAGCAAACGGGAAAGGAGCTGGACATTTTGAGGTGTATTATAATCCACCTGTGAAGAAAAATTATACGGAGGGGAAGAATAAAGGCGGTGATGAAGGTTTATCCACTTTAAACGTTGAGAAGACCAAAGCACTATCAAAATCGGTGTCTTCCAAGTACAAGAAATGGGGGCAGTGTGATAAATATGCAGATTCTCTCAAATCTAAAATGAAACAACAAAATTTCGAAGGTGAACATATTCGTATCGATTCGAGAACAGATTTCATGCCTTCGGAATCCTACGACCTGCATAATGGAAATATAAGTGAGAACGGATTTCACGAAGCAATTAAAGTTGGTGATACAATTTTTGATAACTTACATCCAGAAGGAGTGAAGTATGATTGGTGGATAAAGGATTTGGATATTGTAGATTTGATCAATGAAGGTTTTTATGTAAGAAAATATAAAGCGTGGTAAATGAATTTAAAAGAACTTTTAAAAAAAATCGAAAAACGACCAAATATGTTTTTCGCTACACAAGATATTAGCAAACTGAGTGCCTATTTAAGTGGGTTTATTTTTTGCAGATCTTATCAAGAGGATTATCACGAAAGTGAGCGACGCTTCAAGCACGAGTTCAGTGATTTTGTCGCGCTGAAATTATCTAAGGAAAAAGGAAATTCTTGGGATAAATTACTTGTTGACTGTGACGATTCATGGAGAAGTTTTTTTGATTATTACAAGGAATTTACAGTACAAAATGAATTAGATTGAACACATACCTCAATCAAAGATTGAATTTGAAAAAAAATTAAGTGAACAACATTCTACAATTAATAGAGTCAAAAAACACCAATAAAATTAAAGAGTGGATAGACTCGCAGAGTTCAATTGAACAATCGGATTTCACGACGAATGATCTATTGTTTATTGCCGAGAAGTTGAGTTCTATTTCGTTTTATGAATCTCCATCAAATTTGATCTTCGCACAACTCACTACTGATCTTTATACAAAGTTGTATCAACTCAATCCTTCTTCAGAATCTGCGCTTTTTTCAAGCCTCTATGTTCGATTACGCATTTTGAAAGAAAACTCAAGAGAAAATTTGAATCAATTTTTCTCTTCACAGAAAGTTGTTGAGGAAATTCGTCGAAAATTTAATGTGCCATTGTCAGAAATTCGTAACCGTGCTTTAATTTGGCAAACCTTGGAGATCGATGAAATCAAAAAACTGAGATCATATAAATTGTGGTTGAATCTGTTGACGGAGTTAGAAGAAATTGAAAAGAAAGAATACCCTGAATTTGATGAATGGAAGTCATTGCGATCAGTTTTACCCTAATTGGTAAACTCTATCCGTTGAGTTAAAAACCAAACATGAAATTCGTAACACTCGACGATTTGCACGATGTACTTTTTGAGAAATTTGAGTTTACTGACTTTTATGGTCGAAATATTAGTGCATTAATAGATTGTTTGTCCAGTCTGAGATACCCCGAAGATGAGATGATTGGCATCAACTTAGCAAAAGATGAAGTGTTAACAATAAAAATAAAGTTTATGTCAAACTTGAATGATTTTTGTTTAAATCATTTTTTAGTCGCCATTGAAAACGTCAACCGTTTCGAAAAAAGCAGAGATAGAATCCCTTCAATTGTTTTGATTTTGTCTTGATAGATTCAAACTTCTTTATTATTAAGTGCATTATTGACAAAGTAAAAATTAACTTTAAATAATACTCCATTAACTCAATGGACATCGGTATATTAATTGTCAACTCGAAGAAATATTATTTCCTCAATAAACCAACTCGATAAGTTTAAATCATATTATTAACTTTGCATTGATTAGACTTTACGAGTAAATAACCTTCATTTTAGATCGCCGTTTTCGAAAAGTAATAAATCCATTGAATATTCGTTTTTAGCTATGCTTACATAGTATTTTTAATTAATTTCGAACGATAAAATATGAGCGACTCCACAAAACATCTTCCGTATCGTCTACTATTGACTTTTTTCTTGTTTGCAATAATATTTTCATTTGTGAAATGTAAAAAATGGACGCAAGGAGAGAATGAAACACAAATCAGTAGACATGGCGATGATGAAGGACATAAAAAAGGACAAAATTGCATGAACTGTCATTATACTGAAGGAAAAGGCGAAGGATGGTTCTCAATTGGTGGCTCGGTTTA
>JAJRQP010000091.1 GCA_024280195.1 Bacteroidota bacterium
AATTAGATTCTTAGAGAATTGGTAAGAGCTACCTAACCGTACAATTGTCGAAAATCGATCATCTTGATAATCAGATAGTTTTGCTCGTCCGAGGTTAAAAGCACTGACACCTAATTTCCATTTGTCTGTAATTTTCGCATAAATTCCTGCTTCTGCAGTCATGGAACTCTTAGAGCCGTAGTTACTCGATAGTTGCAAACCTTGGTAATTTAGTTGTACACCTGCATAGAGTTTTTCGGACAACTTCATACTGTAACCTAATCCTGCTTTAGTAGAACGATATTGTGAATATCCGTAAAAATGAGCACCGACAGAAATCACCCCAACTTTCAAAGGAATAGCAATCGCCAAAGCTTGATTTTGTAATTCTTTGAGTAAAAATCGATTCTCATAAGAAAGTCCAACGGAGAACTTATCTACAGCACCCAATGCGCCAGGATTATTATGGTATGCCCAAACATCGTTGAATGTCGTTGAAGCATTTGCCATCGACATTGATCTTGCTCCTGCAGGTATCCATCCTTGTGAGAACACAATTGTTTGCATCATGCATAAAGTTGCTATAAGAATTAACCTCATCATTCTTTAATTAATCGTTTAGAATCAGGGAGAATATCGTCATTGAAATAATCATTCTCTTCGGCGAAAAACCAAGATTTACCCGCATTATCAGAAAGTGCAAAGACAATTACCTTCTCTTGCGAAACATCTTCAAAATTGACATTCGTAAATTCATATTTCACATGAATCAATGAACTACTCTCTTCAACTACTCTAATATTTCCGTTGCTTAAAAAGTCCGTTGTTTCTTTACTCGAAAGGTCAAATCGTTGCTGAAAAATACTGTCACTTTGATTCTTATAATAAGAAACAACTTCAGGCAAAGTAAAAGCTACGTATGACATCACCGTACCGTTATTCTTCGAGTTGATAAAGGATGTTTTTGCATTATTTAAAGATGCTTCTTGCGTTGCGTTGAGCGAACAAGAACTAACAATAAGTGAGAGTGCAAGACAAGAAAGTAAAAATATTTTCATTGGTTGAAGGTAGTTATTTTCAATTGAAACTCTTTCTAATCAGTTGACTTTTTTTAATCATGTGGAATATTGACTTAGGTAATTTGTTTATTTCATAGAGAGCCACGAAGAAAACGACCTTCCATTTTTAATTCTTAATTGTAACAAGTGTTTATTTCACAGAGAACCACAAAGAAGACACAGAGAAAACGACCTTCCATTTTTAATTCTTAATTGTAACAAGTGTTTATTTCACAGAGAACCACAAAGAAGACACAGAGAACCACAGAGAAGACAACCTCTAATTTTTCAACTAAATATTTTGTATCTTGCACAAAACTTACTTAACTATGAAAACATTTCTAATCGTATTCAATTTCTGCTTATTATTCTCCGTAAATGCTCAGCAAACAAATGAGAGCATTACTATTGGTGGAATTCCAAGAACCTATGTTCAATATTTACCTGTTGGATTTAATTCTGCAACAGAAAATTTGCCTTTGGTTGTCGTTTTACATGGACTTGGTGGTACAGGAACACAAATGGCTTTGGCTGGTTTTGAACAAATTGGAGACACTGCACGTTTTATCTCTGTTTATCCGCAAGGATTGCTTAATGGTTTTTCACAAACTTCATGGAATTCTGGACTACCATCGTTTGGTTCTACAGCCGATGACTTAAGCTTTTTCAATCAACTTCTTGATAATTATATCAGCACTTACAATGTTGATGCTTCACGAATTTATTTTACTGGCTTTTCTATGGGAAGCATTATGAGTTACCACATGGCTTGCCAAATGAACGATAGAATTACTGCAATTGGTTGTATGGCGGGAACTATGACAAGTACAGATGTTAGTTCTTGCGTTCCAAGTTATCAAACACCTGTCATCCATCTTCACGGCACAGCTGACGGAACGGTTCCTTACAATGGAACAACTGGGTTGAGTTCGGTTGCTACGTCTGTCAATTTTTGGAGAAATATTCACTCGTGTGCAAGCACATCAGATTCAACTAGAATGCCAGATACTGCTTCAGATGCAATTACGGTGGATCGTTTTGTATATCAATCTTGTTCTCCCATTGAGTCTGTCGAATTATGGCGTTTTAATGGTGCAGATCATGTTTATTTGTATCAGCCTGTGAATGACATTACTGAATCTGTCGAAATTTGGAAATTCTTTCTGAAATGGCAAAAAAACACTTCTGGTCTTACAGAAAATAAAAGTCCTTCGGTTTCAATTTCTCCAAATCCTTCAGAGGGGTTGATAAATGTTGAGTCTTCATACAATGGCTCTTTCTTTATCTATTCAACATTAGGTGAAATTGTTGCCATTGGTCAACTTTCTATTGGAGAAAACAAAATCAACCTTTCGCATTTAAACAGTGGAGTTTACTTAATCAAAATGGGAGATATTGTCAATCGTTTTGTGATTAAATAATTCAAGAATCACAGCGAGTTTTCATTGCTCTGTATTCTTCTTCTGTAGAATTCAGGTACCATTCTCCCAAAGAAAGTAAATCTTGAATGCGTAACATTTCAGGGTATTTTTCTGCAACAATGTGATGTAATTTTGCCGTCGTTCCGATTAGCTGAACTTCTTCAAATTCTCTATCTCCAAGTATTTTATAGAAGACCTTTTCATTAGAAAGCTTTCTGTATTGAGGAAAGTCCGTAACTTTGTGTTGCATATTTTCAAAGATAAAACATGTTTGCAAACAAGACACACAAAAAGGCTGAAAAAGCTTTGAAAGAAGGAAAATTAGACAAAGCAATTAGCTTGTACACTAAAGCATTGAAAGAAAGTCCGAATCACATTGATATTATTTCTGACAGAGGTGTTGCATATTTGAACATGAATAAAGAAAAAGAATGCTTCGAAGATTTAGATAGAGCAATCACTCTACAACCGGATTATGGCTATAGGTATGCTTGTCGAGCATTTGCAAAGAAAAACTTTGGAGATTTAGAAGGCGCAATTAAAGACTATGAGAATGCTGTTGAATTAGATCCTTCTGATGAAATTGGACACAATAACTTGGGTTTACTTTTAGAACAAAAAGGATATCAAGACGAAGCAGAAAAACGATTTGAACAAGCCAAAAAATTGTCGGAGGCTGAAGACCGTTTATTGGATGTGACGGTTACTTCTAGAGATTCAGTAAGCAACACAAAAAAACCAGAGCCAGAACTCGAAGATGAAATGACTACTAAAATGAAAGAATTTAAGAAAGTTTTTACTTCTACAGAACAACTGAAAGAGTTTTTGAATTTTCTAAAAAATGGATTTAAAATCAAATAGCTATTAGAACCGATGACAAAGAAAGAAAAAGCAAGTTACATCATTGAAGAACTGGAAAAATTATATCCAACTACACCAATCCCTTTAGACCATAAAGACCCTTATACCTTATTAATTGCCGTTTTGCTTTCTGCTCAATGCACAGACAAACGTGTAAACCTTATCACTCCTACCCTTTTCAATTTAGCAGACAATCCATTTGATATGATTAAATTGACGGTCGAAGAAATCAAAGCCATTATTCGTCCTTGTGGTCTTTCTCCAAGAAAATCTCAGGCAATCTTTACGCTTTCTGAAATGCTCATCGACAAATACAGGGGAGAAGTTCCACAAAGTTTTGAGCAGTTAGAAGAACTACCTGGTGTAGGACATAAAACAGCATCCGTTGTCATGGCGCAAGCATTTGGAGTACCTGCATTCCCAGTTGATACACATATTAACCGATTACTCATCCGTTGGGGAGTTACAAAAGGCAAAAATGTAGTAGAAACAGAGAAAGATGCCAAGAAAATCTTTCCTGAAGAATTATGGAACAAACTGCATTTGCAAATCATTTTTTACGGTAGAGAATACTCTCCTTCTCGTTCTCCAAAATATGACATCGATTTTATTACTAGAGAAATAGGGACGGTTAAAGCAAAAAAAGAATTAAATTAGACTTTTGTTTTTTAGGATTCTCCTTTCATTCTTAGCTAAGAATTACTATCTTCAAGCACTCAAAAAAATAAGATTGTTATAAACTCAATTCAACTCATGAAAAATAATTTCACATACATCACACTTTTAGCTGTAGGGATTCTTGCTGCTTCTTGCGAAACGAACACAACAGAAGTAACTGACAACACTGCAAAAGAACAAGTATCAACCGATGATGTAACGGTCGATCGTTTTGCTGATATTCAAGTTTTACGCTACGATATTGTCGACTTTGACAAGTTAAGTCTTGACCAGAAGAAACTGGTTTATTACATGTCTCAAGCTGGTTTAGCCGGTAGAGATATCATTTACGATCAAAATAACGCTTATAATTTAGAAATTAGACATGCGTTAGAGGATGTCATTTCAAATTATGACGGCGACAAAGAATCGGAAGATTGGAAAAACGTTATGACCTACGCAAAACAAATTTGGTTTGCTAATGGAATTCACCATCACTACGGAATGGATAAGATAATGCCTCTATTCTCAAAAGACTATTTTTCTGAATTGATTTCAGTAACTAACACAACAATCAGTGAAAAAGCAACGGACGTTATCTTTAGTAACGAATTAGAAATGAAACGTAAAGTGAAAGATGCAGATGTTGATATGATTGCTGCTTCTGCAAATGGATTTTACGGAGAAGGGGTAACACAAGCAATGGTTGAAGCTTTCTACGCTGACAAAATTGACCCAAATAACAAACGACCAATTGAATACGGGTTGAATTCTACAATGATTCTGAAGGATGGACAGTTGGTAGAAGACGTTTGGAAATCTGGTGGTAAATATGGCGCAGCGATTGATAAAATCACTTACTGGTTAGAAAAAGCTTCAGGAGTTGCTGAGAATGAGGAGCAAAAAGCGGCATTAAATAAATTAATAGAATATTACAACACAGGAGATTTAAAAACATGGGACGATTACAATGTTCTTTGGGCAAAATCAACGGAAGGAGATATTGACTGGATCAACGGTTTTATTGAAGTGTATGGAGATGCCATTGGAAAAAGAGCATCTTACGAAAGTATCGTTCAAATAACAGATTTTGAAGCTTCTAAGCAAATGAAAATGGTTGCAGAAAAAGCGCAATGGTTTGAAGATAATTCTCCTCTGATGCCAGAACACAAAAAGAAAAATGTGAAAGGAGTAAGCTATAAAGTGGTACAAGTTGCCAGTGAATCTGGAGATGCTTCTCCTTCTACTCCAATTGGTGTCAATTTACCAAATAACAACTGGATTCGTCAGGAAATTGGTTCGAAGTCGGTGAGTTTAGGAAACATTATTTCTGCTTATAACAATGCTTCTGGTAGCGGTATGTTGCAAGAATTTGCCAACGATCAAGAAGAAATTGACCGAGCGAAAGAACATGGTCAACTAGCAGGTAAATTGCACACAGCCTTGCATGAAGTTGTAGGTCATGCTTCTGGTCAAATTAATGATGGAATTGGGCAACCTGCCGAAACTTTGAAAAACTACGCTAGTACTTTAGAAGAGGCTAGAGCAGATTTAGTTGGTTTGTATTACATCATGGATGATAAACTAATTGACCTCGGATTGATTTCAACTTTAGAAGTTGGGAAGGCAGAATACGATGGTTACATCAGGAATGGTATGTTGACTCAATTGCAACGACTTGACCTTGGCAAGAATGTGGAAGAAGAGCACATGCAAAATCGTCAATTGGTTGCTGCTTGGGCAATTGAGAAAGGAGCAAGTGAAAATGTAATTGAAAAAATTGTGCGTGACGGAAAAACGTATTACAACATCAATGATTACGATAAGCTTCGAGTATTGTTCGGTGATTTATTGAGAGAAATTCAACGAATTAAGTCGGAAGGAGATTACGAAGCTGGGAAATCTTTAGTTGAAACCTATGGTGTGAAAGTAGATCAAGCAGTTCATCAAGAAGTATTAGACAGGGTAAAACCATTGGACATTGCGCCATACAGAGGCTTTGTCAATCCTGTTTTTGTTCCTGTGATGAATGATGAGGGGGAAATTACGGATGTAAAAATAGAGAATACTCAGAATTTTGTGGAGCAGATGATGTTTTATGCGAAGGAATATGGGAGTTTGAAGTAGGTTCTTGTTAGAGTGTGGAGTGTGGAGTGTGGAGTGATGAAGTGTGGAGTGATGAAGTAGGAAGCGGACATCGAGCGAGAGTCGAGATGGAAGTGCGTTAAAGAGAGGGGTAGAATTGAATTATTAGAATAATAAAAAAAGAATATGAAAACAAAAAAAGAAATAGTAGAAAATTGGTTGCCTAGATATACGGGAGAGAAATTAGAGAATTTTGGGGAGTACATTCTTCTTTGCAACTTTA
>JAJRQP010000092.1 GCA_024280195.1 Bacteroidota bacterium
ACTGATTGGATGACTGCAAATGTGAAGTACTCAGGTTCATATAATTGGCAACGTGCTCCACTTGCTCAAGCAGAGTATGGAAATACAATTCAAAACAGTCGTAATGTCAATATGACAGGACAATTGAATTTTACGAATCTATACAATAAGGTGCCATTCTTCAAGAAAGTGAACAGAGGTAGTTCTAATAGAAGAAGAGGTTCAGCAATAAATACAAGTGGTCTAAGTAACCTAAAAAATAAACCGAAGAAAGAACCTGAAGTTGATGAAAAGCCTGAAGAGGAAATGACGAAGAAAGAGCTTCGGGCAAAACGGAAAAAGGAAAGAAAAGAGAAACGGGCAGAGAAGAAAAAAGAAAGAGCTAAACGAAAGGTTAATCCTATTGCTGGATTCTTTGCAAGGTTACTTATGAGTGTCCGTAATGTTTCAGGAACCTACGCAATTACTGACGGAACCTTATTACCAGGTTATAGTCAAGAAACAAGTGTTTTAGGATTTAACCCAGCGTTCAATACAGGTATGGGTGGATTTATATTTGGACAGCAAAGCTATGATATTTGGGGCAGAGAAACAGGTTATAACATCGCTAATAAAGCAAGAGATAATAATTGGTTAGTCAGAAATGAGGCATTAAACAAGCAATATGTTCATTCTCACACAAAGAATTTGAACCTTAGAGCCACGCTTAAACCGATGAAAGACTTATCTGTTGAACTTTCTGTAACAAGAACGTTTAGCAAGAACACCAATGAGTTTTATAGATGGAATGAAACAACTTCACAGTTTGAAAGTCAAAGTCAAATTGAGCTATCTACGGTGACTTATTCGAATGTTTCTATTTCTTCGGCATTTACCAATTTAGGAAAACAATACCAATCATCAGTATTTGACAGGTTGCTAGAGAATAGGTTAGAGGTTTCTGAACTTTTAGGAGCACAGAATGCAAATTCTAATCAAACAACATCAGGATATTACAACGGCTATTCTGGAACGCAACAAGAGGTTGTATTGGGTGCGTTTTTAACTTCTTATACAAATAGAGGGGTAAGTAAAAAGAACATCAACCCGATTAAAAACTTGCCTTTGCCAAATTGGTCCATTAATTACAATGGATTGAAGAAGTTCAAGTTTATGAAGAAGCATTTAAGAAACTTCGTGTTACGACATGCATACAATTCTACGGTAAGTGTTTCGGGAATGCAAACAAACTTAAACGCAACCTTTGACAATAATGGTGATGCAACAGCGCGTGATTTGAACAATAACTTTATTGCAGGAATGCAAATACAAAATGTAGTTGTTACGGAACGTTTTTCTCCATTGATTGGATTCGATGCAACGTGGGTGGTAAAAGGTCAAGGACTAATTACTAAGTTTGAATACAAGAAAGACAAATCATCAACTCTTTCGTTGAATAATAACCAAGTTACTGAAGTGTTAGGTACCGAATGGGTTATCGGCTTAGGCTATAAGTTTAAGAAAGTGAAATTGATGAAGAAGGTAGATCCTAGTCCAATCAACATTCGTTTTGATTTCTCATTTAGAGACAACTTAACAGTAATTAGAAAAGTAGTGGAACAAACAGATCAAGCAACAGCAGGTCAGAAAGTTATTTCGATTAAAGGTTCAGCTGATTACAACTTGTCTAAATACTTAACGATTCAATTGTATTACGACCAGACATTAAATACACCGAAAATAGCGACTTCTTATCCTACGGGTAACATGAGTGCAGGTTTGAGGTTGCGTTTTAACTTAGCAGGAGTTCAGTAATGATTAGAGAAGCAAAACCAAAAGATGTATCTGCAATCCTTGATTTGATAAAGGGACTCGCAGAATACGAGAAAGAACCTGAAGCGGTGATAAATACCGTGGAGAATTTATACGATGATTTATTTGTGACAAATCACTGCGAGGCATTTGTTGCTGAAGTAGAAGGTAAAGTAATCGGGTTCTCTTTGTTCTTTACGGCGTATTCTACCTGGAAAGGACCAATTATTTACCTAGAAGACTTATTTGTTCTTCCGGAATACAGAAACACAGGAGCTGGGTCAAAACTATTCGATGCAGTTGTACAAGTTGCAAAAGACAGAAAAGTTGCAAGAATGGATTGGCAAGTTCTAGAATGGAATACATCAGCAGTCGAATTCTATAAAAGAAAAGGAGCTACCATTGATCCAGAATGGTTAAACGGACGTTTCTTTTTTGAAGAACATTAGAAACGGACTACCGTCCTCTTAGATTAAACATCGACTTCAACTATAACGATCCATTAATTATCCATTTAATATTTTCCGTTAGAGAAGCTCATTGGCCAAGTTTGCCAACTCAGAACGTTCACCTTTCTCTAATTTTACATGCGCAAACAACTTCTGCCCAGCCAACTTATCCACCAAATACGCCAAGCCATTACTATGCTCATCTAAATAAGGCGTATCAATTTGATTGATATCTCCTGTGAATATAATTTTGGTATTCTCCCCAGCTCGAGTAATGATGGTTTTAATCTCGTGAGGCGTTAAATTTTGTGCTTCATCTACAATAAAAAAGATGTTGGACAAACTTCTTCCACGGATAAATGCGAGTGGAGAAATCACAATCTTACCACTTTCTTGCAATTCTGTGATTGCCTTGTGCTTTCTTTCGTTCTCTCCAAATTGAGATTTAATAAACTTTAAATTATCCCAAAGAGGCTCCATATATGGACCAATTTTATCGTTTGCATCTCCTGGTAGAAAGCCGATTTCTTTATTTGATAGAGGAACAATAGGACGCGCTAATAAAATTTGCTGATATTTTTTATGCTGTTCTAAAGCGGATGCCAGTGCAAGCAGTGTTTTTCCTGTTCCTGCGACGCCTTGCAATGCTACTAGTTTTATATCATCATTCAGCAAAGCATTCAAAGCAAATGCTTGTTCTGAGTTTTTGGGTTTGATTCCGTAAACGAATTCTTTTTCAATGCGTTCTAATTGATCTAAATGAGGATTGTAAACCGCCAAAGATGAAGATTTCCCATTCTTAAGAATGTAATATCCGTTGGCAATTTTCTGTTCACCAAGAATCCCATTCTCATCGATTCTTCCTTTGGTGAATATTTGTCTTATTTGCTCTGAATCTAAATTTTCAATAATAGCAACGCTTGCTTCTTTCGAAATATCTTTTGGAACAATTCCTGTTTTATAATCTTCTGCGGTGATACCTAGCGCTTTTGCCTTGATCCGCAAATTAATGTCCTTCGTGACTAAAATAATCTCTTTTTTAGGTTCCGTTTCTTGCAGATATAGCGCAGCATTAATGATTTTGTGGTCGTTTTTACCTTTTGCATAGATACTTTCCGCATTCAATCCTTTTGGGTCTGCTGCTAAAACAATTTTAAAACTTCCTCTCTCAGGTCCAAGTGGAATCCAATTCTGCAATCCTGTTTCTGCGGATAATTTATCAATGAAACGAATGACCTCTCTTGCTGAAAAGTTTTTTGTGTCGTTACCAATTTTAAAATTATCCAACTCTTCCAACACAGTGATTGGAATAGCAACATCGTTTTGCTTAAAAGAAGTGATTGCTTGATGGTCGTGTAATAATACAGAGGTATCAAGGACGGCAATTTTTTTTGTTTTAGACATAGGATTGATTTAGACTATTAAGTTAACGGTAATTGATCGAGGTTATACAAGAATCATGCGGGAGTTATTGACAGAATAATGTTGAAAGGAGGAAGTTTTTAGGAATTCAATTTCCTTATCTGGGATAAAAAATAAAGCAATATTAGAAAATGTAAAACATGAAACATCCAATACTCAATATGAAGGTGCAAGATCAGACCATCGTTTTGGCTACAGAATTTTATCTCGAAGGGAAAATCAAACTCCATATTCATGCGCATTACAAATGCGCATCGGAATACTTCGACTGGCTCTGTAACCTCATTTCATCTAGAATTTTCGATAAGAATTAGAAGTTTTACGAGAATGAGTTTCGGAATAAAATCGTGGACATAAGACATGCTCTATAGTGGATTTGTTGCAAATATATATGTTGTAACTGGCAGTCCCACAACAATTGTGGTTGATAAAACAGGAAATATATCTAAAGCCTATTACTTTCAAATGGTCGAACCGCACTTTGGCTATGATAATCTGGTTGACGTGATAAAGGAAGAACTTGAAAAAATGATATTTATAACAAAACCTATGCTATATTTCAGGAAACCTGTTAACTCTAAATGACTAGATTTAAACCTCTAAAGCTTAATTATAGTAAAAAGGCACACGTTCCATCTACACCTTTACTTAACAATTAGTCCTTGGCGATAAACAACATATCACCCCCTCACCAATTACCTTGTAAGACTTTTCATATATTTACGACTAAAATAAAAATTCAACCTTGAAAGGTAAATTGAATAACAACGATTTACCCAAGGAAACAATTAGTAATAAGAAATGGAACAAGGTTTTGCTGTAATTATTGCCTGGCCAGATACGCTTTGTAAGCAAGCTGGAGCTTGGTATGATTTTGTCATTCAGCCAATTGGATTTGGAACAAATGGGTACTATAAAGCTGGACATGCTGCAATAGTAATGGTTAACTCTAAAGGAGAATGTTCCTACTATGATTTTGGTCGTTATCATTCTCCCCACGGACATGGACGAGTGAGAAGCGCTTATACTGACCATGATTTAGAAATTAAAACAAAGATTGATTTTGATGAGAATGGACGACCTTTGCTAAACGACCTTTTTAATGAGTTAAATAACAATCCTTCTTGTCATGGTGATGGCTTTCTAAGAGCCGGAACTTTAGCCGTTGATTTTGACTCCTGCATGAACTACATTCAGAACTTGCAACAACAAGATTCTATTCCTTATGGACCATTTATAAAGCCAGGTACTAATTGTTCTCGTTTTGTGAGAAATATTGCTAGAATTGGAACGAGAAGTCATGCGCTAAAAGTGAAACTAAGCCTTGCTTGGATGCTAACACCTTCTCCTATTTGGAATGTAAAAACAGTCGGAGAATACATTGTTGAGAAAGAAATGGTAACGGAAAATGCAAATTCAGAATATGAAATTGCCTAAAGTTTTAAGGCGGCCAACATTACCTAGTAATTTACCAAGTACAGCAAAATGGTTGTCGGGTGAGGGGGCCGGCTCTTGGTTTGTTATTGAAGAACACAGACATAATTATACAATAACTCGCTATTCTACAGAAGGTAATTTTGAATGCGAAAACAATTTTAAAAAATCACCAAACCTAGATCTTGAATCTGAATTCAAAATGACCTACCCGTCTCATTGCTCTATAGTAACTGTTCTACAAAAAGCAAAAAAAATAAAGTTAAGTGCTCTCGCTAAATAAGCTTTTTATGTTTTAATTGGGCTACTAGTTGATTCAACTGGTTGATGTCGTTTATTAAATACGAAGCCGATACTGTAGCACCAGAAACTCCATCAATATTCTTCCCTAACTCAAATTTCCTTTGAGTTCCATTAAATTGTTTCAGCCAACTTCTTCTACAAATTTCGTAACCGTATTCTCCCCCATAATTTTCGATTTCTACTTTGAGAATATTTAATTCTGTGTCAAAAACAATGATATAATCAAAAACTTCATACGAATCATCAACCGTTTCTGTTGGCGCACTGCAACCTCCAACTTTGCAGCCATGAGAACTCGAATAACTTGCGTATCCTAACAATTTGCCCTCAGAATAAATTCCTTGAAGGATACTTATTTTTTCGTAAGACTTTTCTACCTCAATCGTTTCAAGAATAAGCTCCGTGTTCTTCCATAATTTGGCAACAATTTTCTCCATTTTTTTCTCTGGATTAGAAAAAGACAGGATGATAAAAAGTCCTATTAAAGCGAGAAGTGTTTTGTAAAAATTATTCATAGATCTACTTTTTAAAACCAATAACCAAAACCAACATTTAACAATCCAGTTGGTCGAGGATTTGAGCCGTTTTTGAGCCATTGATAATCAAACTTAAAAATCGTTCCTGGAGACAATTGCAAACCTGCTCCAGCTGTTAAAACCTCTCTGTTGTAGGAATTGTTTTTAGTAATAACATTACTGGTTTTATAGTGCGTGTCATAATTCTCATAGCGCACAAAAGGAATCAATTGCGGATATTGCTGCTTTTTCTTCAGTAAATGTTTATAAGATAATTCACCATAGTACCCCATAATTTGTTTCCCAATATTGGAGGAAGTAAAAACATTGTATTGATCCGTATTTGACAAGGAGGTGATAATTCCTTCTCCACGAATTTTGAATTTCCCGATTGAATAATCAATGTTAAACGAAGCTAAAGCTATTCCAATAGACGAACTATCTGCCTGTGCAATCAAAAATGAACTGTCTCTGTTGAGTCCGTTGTAAATGGTAGATTCTGATTTTCCAAAATATCCAGAGAGTCCCAATCGTACGTTTTTTATTCCGAAGAAAGTTACTTTTCCCGTCACCGATGGAGTTCTAACAATAGCATTTGCCGCTTTTTGTCTCCCTCCTCTAATTCCTGATTTTCCAGAAAACTTTGCTGCACCGTCGTAACCATTAAACCCATTAACAACATACAATTGATACTTAAAATTTGCTTTTTTAACTAATCCATGAAAACCTAAACCTAATTCTCTCCAGGTTGTTGGAATAACATATGTGTCAATTGATGGGCGCTCTACACCATTAAATAGCGTTGGTTCATGAAATTCATTGACCATTCCAACAGGAATCAACAAAACGCCTGCCTTGAAATTAATCAAAGAATTAAATTTATAATTCAAAAAAGCTTGTTCAACTTCAATTTTTGTAGCGTGTTCGAATTCAATTTCTGTAAAAAATTGTAACTTTTTACTATATTGATAACCCATAAAAAGAATAATACGGTGAAGATCTGCCTTGCCATTTCTTAAGGTGTTTTTTTCTATCGGAGCATTGTAATGAGCCTCTCCATAGCTTCCAATAGATAATTTATTAGACGAGGTTTGAATTTTTTTAGTAGAACTATTAACGGTTGTATCAATAAACACTTGTGCGTTAATTGACATCGAACTGCAAAAAAGTAACGTATAGAAAAATAGTTGTCTCATTGTTTTTTTGACAAAGGACGGTAATCAATTCACTTTTCGCAATACCACAAAAATGGTATTTAGAACCATTCTAAATAGCAACTCTACTTTCTGTACTTCAAAAAAGCAAACCAAGGTCTGTTTTTTAAATAGTCTAGATTGTGTTGATTATCATAGGCTTCCCGCTCAAAGCTAATGTTTCGATACCCTTTTCTGAACATGGCAATGTAATACCACAAAACAAACCCAACAAAAAGAAGTTCTAACTGTTGCCTAAAATGAATTTTCTCGTGGTTAATTAATACCTCAAAATTCTCAATCGATTTATCTGCAACAAAAATAAATGGGAAAATAGCTAAACCATTGATGTCAAATTTGACAAAAAATAATCGTTTGACTACCCGCAAAAACTTAGGCGCTTGAACAATCATTTTTTTGATTGAAATTTGATTCTCACATCTGATAAGACAACATTCTCTCCCGGATTGATAATACTAATAACAATTCGTTTGGAAGAAGAATTTTCAATTGTCGGAAACGTAAAGCTGTGTTTTCCTTCTTGGTGAGAATTGAACTTCTCTGTATAGAAATGCAACAATGGCCTTTCATGCCAAAAATAATTCTGTGTAGAATCATCAATTTGAAGATGTATTTTTGCGCTCATTTCTTTTTTAAAGTCTGATTGAAAAGAAATCGACATTAAATTCATTGCATCAAAATAAATGGAGTCAGATGGGGTGATTTCTAAAATGACCAACTCTTCATTCTCAGCGACTTCAACCTCCCCCATACTAAACTTTTTAATGAGGTCGTATTCACTTTCATTCACATCTCCTTCCCAGAAGATGCCGTTGAATTGCTCTCCCGTTTCCATAAAAACAGACCAATATTTCTTTTTATCCATATTGATCCAATGAAAAATATAAGATTGATATTGGTAAGTTTGGAGGATATTTAAAAAGACCAAGAATAAAGAAGAAAATAACAGCAGACTTTTCAGCCATACATTCACCTTTGAGAATAAGAACGCGAAAGGAATAAATAAAATGGCATAAAAATCAATAAAAGGACGAGAACCATAACTTGCGCCATATTCCCATGCATGCCATGAAGAAAAAACGTAGCTGAGAAAAAGAAAAAATGCGAGCCAGGTTAACCCTAGGTAATACTCTTTCTTCAAGAATAATAGAACAAGAACTCCTAAAATACTCCCAATCAATATTGGAGTATAAACAAACAATCCTTTTCTGTAACTAAAAAGAATATTGGTGAATTCAGGGTTCAAAAAGTTAAATCCTTCGTCTTGGTATGAATAAACAATAAATTCTCCTGTCTGTAAATACCAAAAAATCATTTGTATAAAGACAACTGAAAAGATGATAACAGTCCCGAACAACAACCATTTTGGCTTCTTTAAAAAATGGAGAATTCCACTTTTAAAAACGTTCCATTCTCCAGCAATAAAAGGCAAGGCAAACAAAATGAGAATGTTTACTTGTCGTGTAATAAAAATGAGTCCGAGAATAGCGCAAAGTAACAAGAACTGTTTTAAGCTTGGTTTAACAAAATAACTTTTGGATAGGTATAGAAATAAGGTAATTGCAAAAAACGAATAGATATGGCTATAACTCGAATAATCAAGTGTGTAAATCAATGCCGAAGTTGCAAATACAAGAACAAATTGCGTGAAGAAAATAGACCAAGGGTTCACCTCGTATAAAACAAGTAGCTTTCTAAAGAAAATAAGTCCCAAGAAAAGGTAAAAAATAGTGGAAATGTAAATTGCTAATTGAAATGATGGCTCATAACCTGATAACTCGTTAGAACTCTCTAGTAGATAAGCTCCAAAGAAAAAAGGGCTTTGAAGCAATGCTGTTCCACATGTGTATTTATTGATAACAAAGTCTCCGTAGCTATCATAAATTCCTGCTGACTGAACTGATTTATACAACTCTAGGTTTTCGTTTACTGAAAAATCATTCCGTTGCATGTCATGTCGAATAAAAGTTGATGGTAAGTATTCATAATATCCTTTCCCATCAGCAAAACCAATGTGATCATTAACTTTTAGAATATAGTTATTAGCAACTATTAATAATAGAATGACAATGATTAATTCACCTAGTATTGATTTTAATATGTTGAAGATCTTGTGAAGCATTGTTATTCAAAATCAACACCTTGTTTTTTTAATGTCTTTCCGACAAACCATGCAAAAAACGCGAGGTATGCGAAGCAAAC